>JBPBQH010000201.1:0-7223 GCA_050954685.1 Janthinobacterium lividum
TCATACTAGGAATTTATTATGCCAATTGATTTTATAGCGACTCTTATAGCAGGCACAGGTATGGCTGCATTGACTAATTCTGTGATGGTAATGATGCACGATAGGCAAATGGATAAGGTAATGAAAAATGCTGCCTTAAACAAAAAGAAAACTCTGCAGGATATGATAGATAATCCACCGCAACTAAAACAGGCTTCTATATCTACTTACGTTAATTGTGAGTACAATAAATACTTAATCGAGGAAGCTGAAAAAGTAGCTGGCAAGGCGAAAAAAGAAGCTACAGAATCAAGACTAGCCGCTGATAAGGCAAGGGAAGTTGCTGATATTGCTGGAGCAAATGCTAAACTTTATATTGATAGTGCAAAAGAATCAGAAAAGCAAAAAAAAGGTCTTGAACACAAATTGAAGGCCGTCGAAAAATCTATGATAAGTCTTCAAAATGAACTCAATAGTCTCAAAGAGTCAGGAAATAAAGAATTTAAAGCCAACTGTCGGAGCGGGAGCTCCGATTCTATATCTGATGATGGATCCATGGATTGTCTGTCTCCATCAACTGGAAAAAAAGATTTGTTTTCTCTATTTAGTTCATCTCGTAAATTATCGAGCAGGGAGAATTCACCACTACTAAAATCTAAGCCCAATCCAGATTTTGAAGGTAGTTCTAGTGCCCCTTCCTCTCCTAAAGGCTCGTTCTCTCTCTTTGGCCGCCGCAAATCAACTGATAGCGAATATGAAACATACTCAGCATCCCCTACACACGGCAGAAGGGGTAGTCTAGACACGAGCAAAGAAGAAAAAGTTAAGTCTCAATCGCTGAATCTTGACCTTATGTCAATATCTGAATCACCCGCTGATGGCTTTTCCTCTCCGATTACTATCGAGCGTAATCCTAAAAAGTCTGGAAGCACAAGTGCTACATTCAAAGATAGTAGTAAACATAAAGAATCGACATCTTTATCTCCGGAACCTGAGAAAAAAGGTGGATCTCTTTTGTCCTTATTTAAATCTAGTGAAACATCAAAACACAAGAAAGACTCGGAAGGTTTACAATCTTTCTCCCCTAAAGTGCTTAAGATAGATTTAGAGGATTTTAGTTTAGATAGTGACCATATAACAACGCCTTTGTCTCCTAAAACAGCAAAGAATAGTTTGTCATCCAAGGAAAAGTTTTCATTTTTTACTAAAAAACACCATCATAAATTCTCCAGCATTGATAAAGATACAGAAAATCCTGTTTCCCCTTCATTAGAAAATAAGAGTAATAAGCCTGCAAATGTATCTGATAAGAAGCTAAAATCTACGTCCTCTTCATCTGCAGTTGCTGATCAAGAATTACCAAACATTAGTATTATAGCCAAGGAGCAAGCTAAGCTAGATGATGCTCAGAACCAATCTTTAGTCGAGTCAGATGTTCTAGCTAAGCTTAGCAATTATCTCGATACTCTACCTCCAGAAGAACTTAATACTCTTCCTAATTCTGTTGAGAGTGTTAGTATGTTTTTACCTGCGCTGCCTAACCTTCCTTCGTTTGATGTTAATTTAGGCGGTATGAATATAAATCCAACTACTTAATTAGAAAGTAATTCGGCTTCTTAATCAAAATATAAATTGTTTAAGAAGCCAAAGATCAAAAAAGAAAAATTAGTTCTTCAGTCTTTCGATATTTACAATTATTATAGGTGACTTATTAATTTCATTTTTAAGGACTTTACGTAAACTGGAGCGTACTAAATTTTCTATTTGGTCATTAGCAACATTCCCTTTTACCTCAGCGTTTTGAATATTTAAGCTCTCACTAATATCATTTTTCATCAAATGAATCAATTGTGAATCTTCATCAGCATCTAGTAATCCAGGCATCGATAAAATAGGATTAGCCACAACTTCACCGCGTCTATCGAGTATTATACTAGCTACTACAATACCTGACTCGCGCATACGTCTGCGAGTTCTAAATATAGAAGAATCGGCAGGTAAAAGACACTTACCATCAACCGCTAGGTAGCCATTATCTACTCTTGCTATTACTCGAGATTGCTGAGATTGGTCTAGTAAAACTATACTACCGTTTTCTACCTCGATTGCTTCTTTTATACCGCTTTTCTTCGCTAACTTTGCGTGTTCATGTAGATGAACTGGCTCTCCGTGAACAGGGATGCAAATTTTAGGTCTAACTAAAGCGTACATTTTTTTAAGCTCTTCAACAGACGGATGACCAGAGACGTGTACGAAATGATCGCGCTCGGTGATAACTTCGACTCCAGCTTTAACAAAAATATTAAAAAGCCTGAAAATTTTCTTATCATTACCTGGAATAATTTTCGAAGAAAATATGATAGTATCTTTAGGAGCTAATTTTATAGTCTGATGAGTATTAGTAGCCATTTTTGAAGTCGCAGCTAAAGGTTCGCCTTGGCAACCAGTCGCTATTATTAAAAGCTCCTCACGCTTAAATTTACTAATATTTTTCTCATCAATGATTGGATTTATATCTTGCAGATAGCCACTTTCCTGAGCAGCTGCTAAAATTCTATGAAGACTCCTTCCTGTCAAGGCAACTTTTCTGCCAGCTTTCTGACCTGCATGTATTAAAGTGTCCAATCTCGCAAGATTAGAGGCAAAAGTAGTTGCAACAACCATTTTAGGACACCCAGCTATTATGTCTACTAGACTCTTACGTAAATCTCCTTCTGAACCAGATATATTAGCATTGAAAACGTTGGTGGAGTCACAGACTAGAGCTAAGACTCCTTCGTCTCCGTATGAAGATAGAACTTTCTCGTCATTTTTGTTACCTACCACAGGATCTGGATCAAATTTCCAGTCTCCAGTATGCAATATATTACCTGCTTCAGTACGTATCATTAGTGCTTGCATTTCGGGGGCTGAGTGAGTTAGAGGTACCATCTCAATTGAGAAAGGATCCAAGTTTATTTTACTGCTTGGTTTTAATTCATTAATTTTTATTCTTTTAGTAAATTCATAATCTTTCAGCCTTATCTTTAGAAAGTTTGCGGTGAAAGTTGTTGCATAGACCGGGCACTCCAAACTACTCCATAAATATTGGATAGCACCTAAGTGATCCTCGTGAGCATGGGTTAAGATTAAACCTAATAAGTCTTTTTTATGCTTTTCAATGAAACTTAAATCTGCTACTACCATGTCAACGCCAGGTAGATATTCATCAGCAAATCCGCTGCCGCAATCAACCATTATCCATTTTCCTTTGAAATGGTATAAATTGACATTTATGCCAATTTCGTTGCATCCACCCAGCGGAAGGAATAATAATTGGTTTTTATAATCTTTAATATTGAACGACATTTTTTCTCCTTATGAAATTAAATTTATTTACGAGTTAAGTAAAAATTGTTGCTACTGTATGACTATATAAATAATCGAAAATTATTTAGAGTTATTATGGATGAGATATTTCTGCATTTGAAGAGATAGGTTATCACTCAGGTCAATTATAGACCTTATCTAAATAATGTTCCAAATATTATAGAGATTATTTATCTCTGAATTGTGCTGATGTCATTGATTTACAAACAATCGATAAGTATAATATATAAATAATTTTGTAACACTTATAGCTCATTCCTCTCCTTGAGTCTATGATTAATCTCTAAGCGTATATAGATAATGAATTACCTACCTAGCTTTAGCGTCTTGATATCAGGAATTATTACTTTTATCCTTACGATCTATCCTAATCTAGATTGTTCTTTCATTTCGCTTTTTCATAGAAAAAATCAGGGATTCGTGTATGTAGATAATATGTTGGTCCAGTTAGTATACTTATCTGTTCCTCTTTTATCAAAAATATTTTTTATATTATTAGTTCTAATTATAATTTATGAAGTTCTAAGACGCAGAAATATTAAAGAATTAATTAAATCTTACCTGATCTACTTATTACTTACCGGAATTATCGGCCCTGGACTTATAGTTAATTATTTTTTTAAAGAACATTTTGGAAGAGCAAGACCTTCACAAATTTTAGATTTTGATGGTCTAAAAATTTTTTCTCGAGCTTTTACATTATCAGATCAATGTATAACTAATTGTTCCTTCTCATCTGGTCATGCTGCTATGGCTTTTTGCTTCACTAATTTAGCTTATGTTTTTATATTATCTCGCAGGAACCATAGCTTAACTACTTTGGATAAATTGAACTTTAATATAGTATATCTAGTCTGTTTAGTTTTTGGTTGCTTAGTGAGTTTTAGCCGGATTTTAATGGGCGGACATTTCTTAAGTGACGTTACAACTTCATGTTTTATAGTGCTAACTGTTAATCATCTTTTATATAACTATTGGAAGAATTTGCGTGACTAGACAAAAATTTTCGCTTATACATAATTACTTACCAAAAACTTTAGAAATTGTTAAAAAACTCAACAATTCTTACAAGTTTGTCGAGCCCAGAGAGGCAGAAATATTGGTCGTTATAGGTGGAGATGGGGAATTATTACGCGCATTGCACAACTATATGCATCTGGAGGTACCCTTTTACGGTATTAATTCTGGCAGCGTCGGTTTTTTAATGAATATTCCTGATACTGTCAATTATGTTACTAATATAGAGGAATCGATAGAAGCCCACATATATCCTTTAGAGATGCAAGCCAAAGGTAGAGATGGTAATATCTATACTGCCTTAGCCGTAAATGAAGTCTCAGTGTTTAGGCATACAAGCCAAGCAGCAAAGCTGAAAATAGAAGTCGATAATATAGAGCGCATGCCTGAATTAATAGCGGATGGTATTTTAATCTCAACTCCTGCTGGTAGCAGTGCCTACAATTTATCAGCCGGAGGACCTATACTACCACTTAGCTCGAATGTCTTATGTCTAACTTCAATTTGCTCTTTTAGACCTAGAAGATGGCAAGGTGCCCTATTGCCTTCAACTTCAGAAGTCAAGTTTACTATTTTGGAGAATCACAGAAGGCCAGTTAACGCGGTTGCAGACTTTTATCAATTTGATGATATAATCTCAGTATCAGTCAAAGTAAAAAATGATCAGGTAATAAAATTATTGTTCGATAAAAATCATAGTCTTAGAGATAAAGTAATTGAGGAGCAATTTAATTAAACGCTAGTGTCTATCCTGGCCCTTATATAGTTGTAAATTAAGACAAAAAACAATATAAGCAAAAAAATGAATTAATTAATCTATAATATTTTTGAAAGTGTCTTTTTATCTGTACAGCTCATACTTTTTTACTTTCGTAGTCCTGGTTGCTTTATTAATTACTTCTTATAAAGAGTTCAAAAAATAAGAACTGATCTGTTTTAAAACAACCATTAGAATTTTATAAATCAAAAAAACTAAAATGTATAAAAGCTCCAAAAATAAGCTAGTTAACATCTCGCTCTATATGTTTCTAGGCTTTGCTGGTGTCTTTTTTATCTTAGCTGGTTTAAGAGATAATATAGTATTTTTCTATCCTCCTTCTGAACTTCATAAAGTGGATCCAAAAAAGCTAGTTCGAGTGGGCGGTCTTGTAAAAAAGGGATCTATCGATAGAAATAATAATTTAGAGACAGAATTTGTGCTCACAGACAATATAGCTGAAGTAAAAGTATATTTTAAAGGTGTTACTCCAGCTTTGTTTAGAGAAGAACAAGGAATAGTCGCAAGCGGCACTTTTACGAACAATTTGTTTATTGCTCGCGAGCTAATCACAAAACATGATGAAAACTATATGCCACCTAACGACAAGAAAAAGGTAGAAATGAAATTGCCTAAATAGTTTAAAAAGATCGATCAATCCTCAGCAAGATTTTTTATGTTCCCTTACTCGGTCCATTCACTTGTTAACGCTGTATAGCATCAACCTTGTCTATTTTGGCTCTTTCTTTTACTTCAACTGCTGGTGCTCCATGCTTTATTATCGGTAGCTGACCCACAAACCCTGCTATGCTTTTCTTAACTGCCGCTATTCCATCATGCAAGTTTTGATTCTTAGATAATAAAGAATTCGCTTCTTCTAGCGCAGCCCTTTTCTTCATTTCTTCAAACAAAAGCTTTTGATTTCCAGGATTCTGATCTACTAGTTGTGTAGCTTTCACATGTCCTGCCACAGCACTTTGATGCTTCTCCATAAGTTCTTGCGACTCTTTTCTTACTCCAAGTCCGGCGGCAGCACCCGCTGCTAGATTGGCTGCCCCTTCGATAACACCTGCTGCATGTTCATCTATTGTCTTACCAGTTACTGTTGCTAGTGCTTTGTTAAGTACTACACTTGCCATAGTAGAAATTCCAGCTATTGCAGGTCCCATAATTACAGCTGAAGCGACTCCCGTAATTGCTGTACTGAGACCACATCTTTTTGCAGCGAAATGCCCAGTTACAGCCCCACCTACAGCACAGCCAGCTACAACTCCAGCACCGATAGCAGCTACTGCCACCAAGCTCAAGCCACCAGTAGGGATTGCTGCTGCAATTGCTACGCCTAAAGTTATACCGCCTATTAAACCTACATATTTACCCATTTTTGTAGAGAATGGCTGTCTAATCAATTCAGAGATCTTACCAGCCGCTGTTGCGAAGGTGTCTAGCGCATTTCCTATAATTTTACTCAAGGATGAAGTGTTTTTTAGTTTATTAATTATTTCCTGTTGTTCCTGCTGAGCTTTAGGAGTTATTGCTTCTCCATTTGGACCTGTAAATTCACCAGTTACATCTTTCTGATTAGTTCCAACATTGTTCGTAGCTTCGTTGACTTTTGCTCCATGAACTTTTGCACCATGCAGATCTGCATCTTGAAGTCCAACATTTTCCAAGTTAGCTCTGCGTGCATCGACTTTTGCCATCATAGCTTTTCTTAAATCACTGCCTGCTAGATCAGCATCACTAATGTTGGCACTCTCTAGGTTGATATTTTGTGCGTCCATATCTCTCATGACTGCTTGTAAAAAATTAGCAGAAATAGCAACAGCATTTGTAAGGTTTGCTCCAGTCATATCAATCTTTCTTGCTTTGGCTTCGCTAAGAATAGCTTTTTCTAGATTAGCAAATTTAAGGCTAGCATCTTCTAATATTGCGCCTCTTAAATCAGCCTGTTCTGCTTTAATACCGTCCATATTAGCTCTAATAAAGCTTACCCTCTCTGCCTTTATTCTAGTCATTACGGCTTGCTCTAACTGGGCGTTATCTAGCTTACAAAGACTATCAAGTTCTGCCTCAGTAAGATCAATATTTTTAGCAATTA
>JBPBQH010000008.1:0-7210 GCA_050954685.1 Janthinobacterium lividum
GAATGACTCCTGTAGTATATAAAAATACGATTGATAATCTTCCAGAGCAAGATAAGACTAGAATAAAGATTAATACTTATATTCCCAAAATACCTAGTTGTGGTATAATAAGTAATTTATTGAAGGGTGTTGGTTTTTTACAGAAATTAGCATTTCCAGTCGCTGGGTAAAAGCGAAAGTTAGCTGGTAGCTTTCTTTCAGCTCCCTATCGACAGCACAATTAATACCATTTCTGTAGTAGAGGAATATAATGCTAACAGAAAAACGCTTGCTAAGAAATGAGGATTGATCACAATAAGTTTGCAAATGCTACTTATTTATATCCATTAAAACAATCTATACATCAAGATTTACTACATCAAGTGCATTATCTTGAATGAACTCACGCCTTGGTTCTACTACACTGCCCATTAAAGTGGATATGATTTCTTCGGCATTATCTGCTTCCCCTACTTTGATTTGAAGTAGGGTTCTTTTTGCAGGATCAAGAGTAGTTTGCCAAAGTTGCTCAGAATTCATTTCGCCAAGTCCTTTAAAACGCTGAAGAGTAATACCTTTCTTACCGCTTTCTAAAATATTGTTCAGCAAGATCGTTGGTAATATAATTTCAAACTCACTATCTTTTATAGTCAGCTTCACGCCTTTCTCAAACAGATCTACGAGATCTGCAGCATGTTTATCTAAATTTAAAAATTCTAAAGATTCTATGTGTCCTTTTGTTAGAGTTCTGCTTTCTTTGAGGCCTCTAACAAACCTGAAAAATTCTACTTGCTCATTAGCGATATTTACTTCCCAATTAGTTTTATCAGGATACATATCTCCTAAGTTAAGTCTATCCACTGCTTTGATAATTTTATCCATACAATTAGAATTAAATATATCCATATTCAGTAAGCCGTCTATAGCTAAGCATTCTGCGATTAGAGCATGAAATTTTTTACTAGCATGTTCTAAGGCCTTAATAAACTTGATTACTTTATTAGTCATTTCTTCAAGCTCCTTCCCAGTAATTTCTATCTGCTTATAGGAAGTGAGCTTAGCATCATTAACTGTAACTTTGACTAAGTAATCTTGCAGAGCTTGCTCATTTTTGAGATATAGCTCAGATGAACCTCTTCTAATTTTATAAAGTGGTGGCTGGGCTATATATAGGAACCCGCCGTCTATAATAGGCCGCATATGACGATAAAAGAAAGTTAACAACAATGTTCTTATATGTGAGCCATCGACATCAGCATCGGTCATTATTACTATTTTGTGATATCTAAGTTTTTCTAATGAAAAACCTTCATTACCTATACTAGTCCCAAGTGCAGTGATTAGGGTACCTACTTGTTCTGAGTTCAGCATTTTATCAAATCTTGCACGCTCGACATTTAAGATTTTGCCTCGCAGTGGCAGTATAGCCTGAAACTTCCTATCCCTACCTTGCTTAGCTGTGCCGCCTGCGGAATCACCTTCCACTATAAATATTTCGGATTTTGTAGGATCCTTTTCTTGGCAGTCCGCAAGCTTACCAGGCAGATTTGAGATCTCTAAGGCAGATTTGCGTCTTGTAAATTCCCTAGCTCTTCTTGCAGCTTCCCTTGCGCTAGCCGCTTCTATAATTTTGTTTAGGATTATTTTAGCCTCTGATGGGTGCTCTTCAAACCATTCTAGAATCTTAGCATATACTGCTCCTTCTACTACTGGCCTTACTTCAGAACTAACTAATTTATCCTTAGTTTGAGATGAAAACTTAGGATCTGGCACTTTTACTGATAAAACGCAAGATAGTCCCTCCCTAGCATCGTCACCACTAATAGTTATTCCAGAAGACTTTTTGTTTTTAGATTTTTCACCCGCCTTTCCAGATTCGGAATAAGCGGTAATAACCCGAGTTAACGCAGCCTTAAAACCAGCAAGGTGGGTTCCACCGTCACGCTGTCTGATATTATTAGTAAAACACAATATATTATCGTGGTAAGAGTCATTCCATTGCATGGCTAGTTCAACACTTATTCCGTTCTCAGCATTGCTAGCAACTACAGAAATACAAGAATGCTGTGCTATCTTAGCTTTATCTATATATTTTACATATGCTTCTACCCCACCCGTGTAGTAGAATTCTACCTGTTTTTCTTCTTCAAAGCGATTATCTGTCAGCAAAATTCTGACACCAGAATTAAGAAATGCTAACTCACGGAGCCTGTGCTCCAGAGTTGAGAAATTAAATTCTATATTAGTAAAAGTCTCAATCGATGGCATGAAGGTTACCTCAGTACCTCTTTTTCCTATCGCTTTCGCTACTAACTCCAGGGGGGCTTCTGCTTCACCATGCTTGAAACGCATAAAATATTCACTGTTACCACGCCAAACTTTTAATTCTAGCCATTGAGATAATGCATTGACCACTGATACACCGACCCCATGTAACCCACCAGATATTTTATAAGAGTTTTGATCAAATTTGCCACCAGCATGTAGCTGGGTCATAATGACTTCAGCTGCCGATATTCCCTCTTCTTCGTGAATATCTACAGGAATACCACGACCATTATCTCTTACAGTAACAGAATCATTTTTATTTAATAAAACTTCGACAAGATTAGCATAACCCGCCAGCGCTTCGTCGACTGAGTTATCTACAACTTCGTATATCATGTGATGTAGTCCGGAGCCATCATCGGTATCTCCAATGTACATTCCTGGTCGCTTTCTGACTGCTTCTAAACCTTTTAAAACTTTGATAGAATCTGCGCCGTATTCCTCTTTCTCGAAACCCTGCTCACTTTGCGTCATAATTACTTCTTTAACTGATAAAATGTCCTACTAATCATATATCATAAGGCTAAGCTTTGAAAGTAAAACTTGACGAACGTCGTAATTAGATTCGGTAGCAAATTTGGTTAAATATTCTCAGTTATATTGAAAATATTTCGATCTCACTTTTTTTGTCCATTAATACTATAATTAGTTTTATTTCAGTTAAATTTACCCTTAGAAGCTTCAGAAAATGTATATAAGATAAATATTTTAAATAGCACAAGTTTAACTCTATTTACTCCTCACTTTAGTAGTGCTTATATATTGTAGAATATCTTTGCAGATAGATTTCGAAACATCTCTACTAGAAAGTAAATTATTCCGAAAATAATCATATATACATCGTACTAATATCAATATATCTTGAATAGATGATATGAAATAGCCGGAACTGTGATGAGCAGCCTAATTTATAAAAATATTTTATCTACTTTAGATGACTATGATATTTATCTATTCGATTTGTGGGGAGTAATAATTGAAGGAAATAAGCTTTATCCTGGCGTTATAGAAATAATAAATGAAATATCCTCAAAAAAGTCAGTCGCCTTTGTATCAAATGCCCCAAGGTCAGCTAGAGGCTCTTTCGAGAAGCTTAAAAGCTGGGGATTGAACGTTTTGCCAAATATGGTATTTACCTCAGGTGAGATTGCTAGGCAAATTATGATCTCTAGTAAAGACCTTCTAAATATAGAAACCCCAATTATTTATCATCTAGGTGCAGACCGAAATATAGATATAAATGTTAGGCTCAATTTATCGTTCATTAGTGATATAGATCGAGCTAATATTCTTTTATTGACTCTTTACCGAGATGAACAAGAAGATCTAGAAGAATTTGATAGTTTATTGAAAAAGGCAGCAGTGAGGGATGACTTAAAAGTTATTTGTGCAAATCCCGATACTACAATTCCTAATCTCGGAGCTATAAGATATTGCTCAGGATATTTTGCAAAGAAATTAGAACATTGGGGTGGCAAGGTAATATATACTGGAAAGCCTCATAACATTATATATCAGCATCTCCTAAAAAATATAACTCATGATGTACCTAAACATAGAATATTAATGATAGGAGATACACTTGAGACAGATATTCTGGGTGCTAATATGTGTGGAATCCATTCAGCACTAGTTCTAACTGGTAACTCAGAACATATACACAATGAATATTCAAATTTGACTGATAAACTTCAAGCCATAGAAATTGCTGCTAGAGGGCTTAAGCTGATGCCAAATATGGTTATAAATATATAATATGGTTATAATTTATTTAATCGCTTTAGCTGGTACGGGTAAATATACTATTGCTAAAGAGTTTACAAAATATGGATACAAGATCGTTGATAACCATTTGATTAATAATCCTATATTCTCTCTTATAGAATGTGGTGTAAATCCAATAGATGAGTCTGCTTGGCAATCTGTAAGACAGATAAGAGAGATAGTACTCGATTTTGCTCTAACGCTGAAGACTGATCTAATATTTACTAACGAATTACTAAATACTACATATGATAGTAAGTTATACAAAAAAATATTACAATTTGCACAAAAGAAAAAAGCAATCTTTGTGCCTGTAAGATTATTAATTTCAGAAGAAGAAAGAATCGTCAGAATGAATAGCGTAAAGCGGGCTACTAAATTCAAAATGACCGAAGATTTGAGGATTATTGAAGGCAAAAAACTTGATATTCTGTTTATAGATCACGATAATTTACTAGAAATAAATGTAACTAATTTAAGTGCTAAGAATGCGGCTAAACAAATATCAAATTTTGTGGCCCGAATTCTGCTATAATAGATAACAGGCCATATAATGATTTTGAATAACGAGATAGAAACGAGCAATTTTGCACAGGATATTTCTAAAACACTCAAAGCTGATGATATCTTATTACTGAGCGGCGATCTTGGATCTGGCAAAACTTTCATTGTAAGAGAAATAATTCAAAACTTGTGTGGAAAAAATACAAAAGTTATTAGTCCAACTTTTAACATACTTCAAACATATGCGACTCCTTATTTCACTATTTATCATTATGATTTGTATCGTTTAAAGTCTCTCGACGAAATTTATGAACTCGGAATTGAGGAAGCGCTAAGTGATAATAGTATTTGTATCATTGAGTGGCCAGAAATTCTGGAGTCATGGTTGCCAAAGCCTTATATTAAAATTCATCTTGAGATAATTGGTATAAAAAGAAAATGTATAAAAACCATTATTACTTAGAACTTCTTAGTTTTCTTATGAATAAAAGGCTTTAATTTTGATCCAAAAATACTTAATATTTTTAAATCTAAAGTTTGCTAAATCATAAACTTTGTATTATTCATAACGATATTCGATAGCTGTAACTAGTCGTGCTATATTTAGATAATCTAAAGGCGATAAGTTCTCTGCGCGGTCGGTAATTGCTATATCTAGCTTCATTAATATATTTTCAATGTTTGGTTTGAGATGCTCAAGAGATGATTTGAGCATTTTTCTTCTCTGTCCGAAAGCTAATTTAGTAACCGACGCTACACTATCTAGTGTCTTTTCATCGATTAGATTAGATTTGGGAACTAGTCTTACCACAGCTGAATGCACCTTAGGAGCGGGATAGAAAGCCTCTGGACTAACATCAAAACACTTCTCGACTTCACAAATTAGTTGACAAATAACAGACAATCTACCATAAGCCTTAGAAGAAACTTCTGCCCGCATTCGATCCACCACTTCTTTTTGCAACATTAGGGTCATACTACGTATTAAATTTGCCTTTTTAAGCCATCTGATTACTAATTCAGTACCTATCTGATAGGGCAAATTTGATATAATATTGACGGAGTTGGAGTCTAGACTAGTTATATCGAATGATAGAGCGTCACTATTTAGAATATTTAAATTCGGGAAATAATTTTTTAAGTCATTAAGGAGAGGAATGCATCTGCTATCGGTCTCAACAACAGTTAACAGGTTTGAAGAGCTACTAAGTATGGATCTTGTTAACCCAGCTGTGCCAGGGCCCACTTCGAAAATATGATCACCGTTACTGACTTGGCTTGCTCTAACAATTTTGTCGCACAAAGTGCTATCAAATATAAAATTTTGACTATATTTTTTTAGCGGTATTATTCCATATCTGCTAGCTTCCTTGGCAATTGATAGGAGGGGCATTTAATTCATCATAATTTTGATATATGATTTTTTACGTAGAGTATCGAAAAATTTTTGAGCTTTCTGGGACATTTTTTTGTTTGTCAAAAAATTAGTTACGTAATTACTTTCTTCATCCGATATCTGATCAAATTCTTTATTACATAATAATATAGTTTTAAATCCCTCATTTGTTTCAAAAACTACGCTTGAAGTGTTTATCTTTAGGTCCTTGATGATAATTTGAGTTTGAGAATCTTGAGTATCTAGATTCCCTTCCATTTTCGAATAATTGGCAAAGCCTCCGTATACTATAGGCTTAATAGCACCACATAACTTTAATTTTCTGCTTAAGGCTTGCATTTTTTTAAACGCTTTTTCGTCTTTATCCTTTGACGTATAAATTTCAGCTGAGACTTTTATAGCTTTAGAATTAGCAGCCAAAATTATTCCATCAATTTCTTTAGAGCTGATCGTTACTGATCTTGATAGTTGAGACATTATATTCATTTTTATTAGTTCGCTTCTAATTTGCGATCTGAAGCTGCTTCTAATAGCATCATCACCCAGCGAATTAAGTAGATAGCCTTTAGGCATGTTATTTCTTTTTTCGATGATTGTAATAGCTTCTTCTAATTCCTCTTTGGATATTTTTCCACCAATCTTGAGCGCATGTTGTGATAATATTGTTTCGTCTACTAAGCTATTTATTACGAATTTATTGAGTTCATTGATAGTTTTATGATCCGGATCCTGAATATTATTGAGCTTTAGTAACATTTTTTTCCTAGCTTCGAACTCATAAGATGTAATAGGCTCGTTATTTACTAGAGCCACTATCTCTTCGCCGTGAGAATTCACTATGCTAGCTATAGAAATAATGAGCAAACTTAATATTTTCATGATATACATACGTAACTCACATATTTATTATTTTCAAACGAACTGATGCAGATTTACTGTGCACTTTTTTAATACCTCGGTTTTTATCGAAGGTATAATCATCATATAGTTGGATAGCTATACTAACACAATCTTTTATATATGTCACCTTGATAGTTCTATGTAATGGGCGTATTTTTTTCGATAGATCTATTCCTTCCCCGTAACTAACTGACCAGTTAGATGTGAGTTGATAGCCGATATTAAAATGAGCTTGTATTATTCTGTTATTGGCTGGATGAAAATCCTCTGTTGTATAATATTTGTTCAAATCACTTAATCTTACTAATGACGTACTTGCTTTCATATCATTGCGCCACA
>JBPBQH010000104.1:0-7170 GCA_050954685.1 Janthinobacterium lividum
TTATGTAACCAAATGCATAACTGAACTTATAACAATACAAACAATACTAGCAATTTTAATCTTTTGATCTTTGCTAATATTTTGTCAATGTTTTTATGTTGCTTCTAACTGTAATTCTAGAGTATACTCTATAATGCCATCCTCGCTACCCTCAATAATACGTGCATATAGAACCCTTTTTAGCCTTGTTTTACAGTTCTGTTTAAGAGTTTTGAGCCTATATTTACAGGTTATGAGCAATTTAGATAAATTCATAAAATGATGTATTGCAAAACCCCATAAATTGCAATTATTAGATTTATCTAAATTTTATTTATTTTTTAAAATTTTTAAATTGTCTTTTCTCAAAAAGTATTTTTATTATATAATCAATTTCTAAAAACTTTTAGATTATAGCCAATATTAAAGAAATTAAATCTATAATAAGAGATGTTAGAATATGCTAAAATCACAAAACATCTCAATTGGAACAAAGATCAAAGTTTGAGCGTTCACTTATTCGTGAGCGTCAAAAAGAAGGTATAAAGCTTGCCAAGGCTAAAAATCTATACAAAGGACGTAAGCCTAGTCTAGATAAGACTCAAGTTTTGTTTTTTAAAGAACAGATCGCACTAGGTATTCCTAAGGCTAGACTTTCTAAAGATTTTAATGTTTCTAGGCCTATTATCATTAGTACCTTCAATTTAGTAGATTCATTATTTTAAGTCAAATTGAACCAGTTCAATTTAGTTTTGCTTTTTCCGGTTCTGTTGCAAAATTGAGGACTAAGTCATAATATAGGGCTCAAGTCATAAAAATTAAATAAAAATGAAACCAAGAGAGTTTTGTGGTCGCCACTATTTACCAGATATAATATTACAATGTTCGAGATGGTACTTGAGATATCCAATCAGTTACCGTAATCTGGAAGAAATGATTGAGCGAGGAGAAGAGGTAGATCATACCACGCTGTATAGATGGGTGCAGGCCTATTGAGTTGAGTTAGCTAAGCGCGTTAGATTTTATGCTGAGCCATATTCAACTTCATGGCGTACGGATGAGACATATATCAAGGTGAAAGGGTAAATGGAAATACTTGTATAGAGCGGTTGATAGTCAAGGCTGTACGATAGACTTTATTCTCTCATCAACCAGAGACATCATTGCAGCCCAAAGATTCTTCAAGCAAGCTATATCTAACAATGCCACAAAGCCAAAGACCATTACAACAGACAAACATCCTTCTTATATCAAAGCTATCACTTAGTTACAGGCTCAGAAGATACTGCCTAAAGTATTGGTACACAGACAATGCAAATATCTGAATAATATTATAGAATCTGATCACCGGAGAATAAAGAGAATAACTAATCCTATGTTAGGATTCAAAACGATGAATAGTGCTAAAAGATGTATTCAAGGGGTAGAAGCCATGGCAATGATAGTTAAAAAGCAGACACATTATTTGAAGCTTTCTACTCTGGAACAGGTACAATTTGTTAAAAGACTGTTTTACATCTATGCCTAATCATCTTCCATGATACAACTTTAAGTACTTAACTTGTAAATTAACTTAACCTTATTTGAGTTTGCAACACATCCCTATTTCTAATATTTTAGAATTGATGTCAATATATTTCCTCTGATGTATCTCTATCCCTCGAAAAATCGTCGGTATTAGTAGCCTCGAAGATATCTTGATATTCTTCGTGGTTTATGATATGGACTTCCTGGTTATCATTTTCTGAATTATCTTCAACATACCTGTTTGGCAAACTATTAATCTTAAAAGCCTCTACTAAAGTGGGTCCTTCTGCTATTCTTGAACCAGTTTTTGAATTTACGATAATTACTTTTACTGCTTCTGGCACAGTGAAATCTAGCGATGGTTCTTTAGCGTAAGCATGTTCCATAAAATCTATAAAAATAGGCAACGCGACACTAGAGCCTGTGGCTCTTTTGCCCATATCTTTTGGCGTATCATAGCCTACATAGGTACCAACGACAATTTTGGGAGTAAAGCCAACGAACCAAGTGTCTTTACTATCATTACTGGTACCAGTCTTACCAGCTATAATTTTGCCAAGCTTTTTGGCTGCAGTAGCTGTTCCCCTTTGGACTGCACCCTCAAGCATTGAAGTCACTTGATAAGCACTAGCTTCATCGGTGATCATACGTTGATGCTCTTCTAGTATCTCTGGGAGTTGAGGATTATCTAACTGAGCATCGCTAACTAGGCAATTCTGGCAAGATGCATTGCTTCTTTTATATATCACTCTACCATTACGATCTTTGACAAGTTCGACGTAACGTGGGGTAATTTTTCGACCAGAATTAGCAATTATACCATAAGCAGTAGTCATTTTCTCTAGAGTAGTTTCTATTGACCCAAGTACTATAGAATATACTTTTCTGGGTTCTTGGTTAATACCAAAACGTTTTATAATTTCTGCAACCTTGCTAAGGCCTATAGTCTGTGCCACTCGGACTGTGACTAAATTTCTAGATTTCTCAAGACCTGTTCTCATGGTAATATTGCCTAGAAAATCATTTTTATAATTTTTTGGTTTCCAAGTGGGCATGCCTGCTCCTTGTGATACTTCGATTGGAGCATCAACGAAAATCCTATTAGGTTGCATATTATTTTCTAAGGCAGCGAGGTAGACAAAAGTTTTACTAAGCGAGCCTGGTTGCCTTAAAGCTTGAGTCACACGATCAAACTTGCTATTATTGAAATCGTATCCTCCTTGCGCAGCCAATACTTGGCCGGTTTGAGGATTCATAACTATAATACCGCCATTAACTTGAGGGATTTGTCGCAGTGCATATCCTGTTTTAATTGGTTCAACTGCGATGATATCACCTTTTTTTAATATATTTTTAGCTGATTTGAGTTCTGCTCTTGCCCACTTCATGTCTGCCAATGCTATTTTACTGATACTACCATCAATCAGACCAATTTTAGCTTGCGTATCTGAAACTTCTAATATTATAGCTAATTTATATTCGAGCAACGATGGAGGCAAAGGAATTTTTTTAAGGTTTTCTCGCCAATTATCAACTTCAGCACTGGTAATAGCTCCTCTATAACCCTTGCTCATATCAAAGTCTCTAATACCTTTCCTAAGAGAATTACGTGCAGTATCTTGCATTGTGGCATCGAGGGAAGTTATTATAGTTAAGCCACCAGTATAGAACTCATCTTTGCCTACTAGATTAATTATCTCTTCGCGCACTGCTTCTGCATAATATTCAGCACTGATTGTTTCCTCTAGCCTATTACGTTTATGAATTACAATTGGTGAATCTATAGCCTCTCTTGCGGTATCTTCACTGATATATCCATCTTCTAGCATTCTTGTGAGTACGTAATCTCTTCTTTCTTTTGCTCTTTTATAATTTTTTTCAGGATCGTAGCTTGAAGGGGCTTTTGGTAGTCCTGCAATGAAAGCTGATTCAGTTAGAGTGAGTTCATCAACTGATTTATTAAAGTAGTTTTGAGCAGCGATTGCTACACCGTAAGCTCCTTTACCTAAGAATATTTGGTTTAAATATAATTCTAGAATCTCACGTTTAGAAAATACTTCAGATATCATGTAAGATAATATTGCTTCCTTTATTTTGCGTTCTAAGGAGCGCTCTGAAGTTAGTAAAAAGTTCTTAACGACTTGTTGAGTAATAGTTGAAGCACCTGCCATGCGTTTATGCTGTAGAATATTGAATATATTAGCAAATGCTGCTCTGACAATACCATAAATATCTAGGCCGGAATGTTTGAAGAAATTCTTGTCTTCAGCAGCTATAAAAGCCTCAACCAGCGAGTGTGGAATACTTCCTATAGGTACAAAAATCCTATGCTCTAGAGCATATTCTTCTATGAGTTTACCATCAGCTGAATAGACACGTGTTACTGAAGGAGGATGATAATTAGCAAGTTGTGAATAATCTGGTAAGTCTTTAGAGTAATAATATATTAAACCAGCTACAGATGGTACGGCTAGTATTGAGAGGGCACAAATTATTTTAACAAAAAAGTACAGATTTCTAAACATAAATTTAATGCGATCTGATTAAACTATCGTTAACTAATATACCGCTTAAGCTACTATTACTAACGTCTGTTATCATAACCTCGGCAATAATATTATATAGCTCTTCGCCGTTGTTTAAGTAGACTGACTGCATATATGGAGTTTTACCGATAATTTGACCTTCAAATTTACCGTTACGATCGAATAAAACTGGTGTTACTTTACCAATGAACTTTTCATTAAACTCTCGCTGGCCTCTATTAATTTCATTCTGTAGAATCAGTAATCTTTCATTTTTGACTTCTTCAGCTATTTGAGGCTTTATTGCCGCAGGAGTACCAGGTCTTGGACTATATTTATAGCTATAGCATTGGCTAAATTTGACCTTCTTGACTAAATCCAGCGTGTCTTGAAAATCTTGATCTGTTTCCCCTGGGAATCCAACTATAAAATCAGAAGACAGAGCAATATCTGGTCGCAGTGTCCTTAACTTATCGACAATATCCAAATAATGTGCCCTGTTATGTCTTCGGTTCATTGCTTTAAGTATAATATCTGAGCCCGATTGAACCGGTAGGTGTAAAAATGGCATTAATTTTGCCTCATTACCGTGAAGTTCGATTAGATCATCAGTCATTTCTACTGGATGGGAGGTTGTATATCTAATTCTCTCAAGCCCTGGAATCTTACTAATATATTTAATTAGATGTGCCAAGGAGCAGTTTCTTCCTTCAGGATCTTTGCCGTGATAGGCGTTCACATTTTGGCCTAATAGATATATTTCTTTAGATCCTTTACTAATTGCAGATGATATTTCTCTATATACCTGCTCAAGGGGCCTTGAGAACTCGGCGCCTCTAGTATAAGAAACAACGCAAAATGTACAGAATTTATCACATCCTTCTTGAATTGAGATATAGGCACTAGGACCTTGGGGGCTTAATTCTTGAGGTAGTTTGTCAAATTTTTCTTCTTCTACAAAATCGAGTTCAATTAAATGTTTTTCCTTTCTTGCTAATTTAGCTATAAGTTCAGGTAAAGTATGATATGACTGAGGACCTACAATAATATCGACGTAGGGCGCTCTAGCAAATATTTCTTCGCCCTCAGCCTGCCCAACGCAACCAGCAACGGCTATAATAAGATCACTTGCTTTTTGTCTAGAATCCCTAATTTTTTTTATGCGACCAAGTTCTGAGTACATTTTTTCTGAAGCTTTTTCCCTGATATGACAGGTGTTAAGAATAATCATATTAGCTTCTTGCATGTCTTGACATACTTCATAACCAAATGGTGCTAGCAAATCTTGCATTCTTATTGAATCATAGACGTTCATTTGACAGCCATAAGTTTTAATAAAGAGTTTTTTACTCATTTGCTTTTCGATATTATGTTGCTAAAATTGATGTAGGAATATATCATAAATAGTCCATAGTTCATATCAAAATATTTTAGGTAAGCGATGTTAACAGAATCGATTAATTGGTACGGCACTTATAGTTTAACAATACACGAGATCAAAAGATTTCTGCGTGTTTATAATCAAACTATTATAGCCCCGGCTATATCAGCTTTAATTTTTTTGTCTGTATTTGTTCTTGCCCTTGGTTCTTCTGCGCAAGACATTAATGGTATAAAATTCATTAATTTTATGGGTTATGGATTAGTAATTATGAGTATTGTTCAAAATGCTTTTGCTAATACTTCTTCTTCTCTAATAATGAGTAAAGTGATTGGTTATATTTCCGATATTATCGTAGTCCCACTTAGCGGCGTCGAGATAGTGATTGCTTATTTAATAGGAGCATTAGTTAGAGGAATAGTTGTTGGCTTGTGTGTATTTGTGTGCTTATTACCTTTCGTAGAATTTACTTGCCATCATCCTATTTTGTTAGTGTTTTTTACGACTTTTTCTTGTTTACTACTTGGTCATCTTGGTATATTGAGTGGTATAATTGCTAATGGTTTTGACCAGAACGCAGCTATAACCAGTTATGTGATAGGCCCTTTATCTTTTTTATCTGGAACTTTTTATTCTGTCAAAAAATTGCCTTATATATTACGAATACTCAATGAATATAATCCCTTCTTTTATATGATTGATGGTTTTCGTTATAGTCTAACGAATCATGCTGATAGTAATATTCTGCTTGGTATTATTATTTTATTATTTAGTAACATATTATTATTCACTCTTACAAGTTTTCTTATATCTAGAGGCTGGAGAATCAAGGGTTAGTAATCTCGCATATAGTTGTTTGGTATCATCTCTTCTCATTGACATAATATACTCATAGACCTATGGATATCAGAACTCTCTTTAGCATCATAGTTAAAAGAATTTGATTTTTCTTTGTTTTGAGTGAACTTCATAAGGGTGCTCATAAGAGTGCTCATAATTACCTCCTTAGTTGTTTATTGGAGGAGTTGGTATTGTGGGGACAGGAGGTGGAGCATAATATTGTGGCTGAGGAGAGATATGATTTTCCTTTTTTGGTTTATAATTTACCGAAGCTAGTACTCTCGCTACTTGTAAAATACAATCATTGGAATTATTGGAGTTATTTTCAGAAAAATGCGGTAATTTTATTGATGACAAAGTAGTACAACTAGAGAGTAGCATACATGCTCAAAGAACAACTAATTTCATATAAAACTATTGGAATTATTTTAACAATATATTAATTCATATATGATATTATATTAAATAAACGTTTTTTAAAGTATATCGATACTGGATTATTCTCTTTAACTCGCTTATTTAATTCTAGAAAGCTTCTGCAAGCAGAAAAGTACCAGCGTGTTTATATATAAATTAAATAATTTTCTAGCATATATAAGTAAGGTAAATTTTAGCTGCCTATAGCAGGTCCTTAAATAATCAATATTTGATATGACAAACCTACAAACTAATGTTATAAGAATTTTACTAGGGGAAATTCCTAAATCAGTAGTACAATTTTTAGAGTGAGTGAGTCATGAAAAAAACTATTTTATCTTTATATTTTTTAGTTTCATTTACGAGCCAAGCATGGGCTAGCACACAGTGTTTTATTGCTCGCGAAGGAAGGAAAGTGATACATCAAGAGGGCGACTGCAAGGAAAGATATGCGCCTTGTAGTACCTTTAAAATTGCTCTTAGTCTAATAGGTTACGATTC
>JBPBQH010000156.1:0-7046 GCA_050954685.1 Janthinobacterium lividum
TCCATTATCTTCTATCAAAATAGTCAACAGCTCACCTAACGAAATAATAGCTACACTAATTTTAGCATCTTTATCAATATTTTCTACAGCTTCTTCTGCATTTTTAATTAAATTTAATAGAATCTGGCTGATTTGGCTAGAATCACAAATAAAGTCAAAAGTCGCTTTATCAGAGCTAAAATCATAAATAATTTTTTCATTAATCAGCCTTCTGGAGTCAACAATATTTTTTGCTATCTTTATGATTTCCCAGCTACTGAAAACAGGCAAAGGTAGTCTAGCAAAATTCACAAATTCAGAGACAATTCTCTTAATATCATTAGTATGTCTAATTATCGTATCGATATATTTCTGAAATGAAGATTTATCAGTCACTTCTGTTTCGAATTTCTTAAGTAGTCTCTCGGCTGATAATTGAATTGGGGTGAGCGGATTCTTAATTTCGTGAGCTACTCTTCTTGCTACATCAGACCAAGCTAGCGCTCTTTGTGCAATAACTAGGTCTTTCTGCTGGTGATTAATTTGTTTGATCATTCTATTGAAAGCCGAAGTTAAAACTCTAATTTCGTCCTGTCTTAAATCATTTTCAGCCACTTGGACTGTTAGATCACCATCTTTTGCCCTTTCAGTTGCTCTTACCAGTTTCCTTATAGGACTTACTATTTGACTGGCAAAAATTGCTCCCCAGCTGATTGCAGCTAGCATGAGTACTAAAGCTACTAGCACAAATATTATAGCAAATTTGATTTGCATACTTAGAATATGGGCTTTAAGCCTATGATATTCTGCTGCAGCTCCATTAGTTTTATCTATATGGTCGATAACTTTATTGTCTATTAATCTACCAATTAATAGGTAAGTCTCATTATATTCTCTAAGTTTTACTAATATTCTAATTTTGGTGGGATCCGATCTCACCTCAACTGTTCCTCCTTTATCAGCTCTATCTAGTAAGTGAACCGGAATCGTTGTAAATGACAATGAGAAACTTAGCGAAGTTTGAGCTAGCACAATATTTGTAGATCTTTGGAACACGATCGCCTCGCTAAGTGAACGCATCTCAGCTTCACCATTTAAGGTTTTATTAAATAAAATAGGATCGTGAATTAGATCATAATACATTTCGCTTAAATCATCTGCAAGCGAGAGCGCTGTTTGCTTAAGCTGAATCGTGTGCTCAGCAATATAAGATTCTCCAACTATAATTGATTGCTCAAGTACTCTTGAGAGCTTATTATCAAACCAAGATTGAATGCCAAAATTAAAGAAATATGCCGAAAATACAGATATTATGATTGTAGGAACTGCTGCTACCAAACTGAATGCTATTATGATTCTATTTTGAAGTTTGGAAGAATCATGAGTTCCTCTCGCCTTGGCAATATCATGAAGAAATCTTCGCGCTAGCAGAACTGTGATTACTAAAATGACAATAAGATCAGATAGTATCAGGCCAATAATCTTACTAGGATCTGGACCTAAAATAGTAGTCTGTTGAGTTATAGTATAATAAGTTATACACAAAAGTATGGCTGCAGTCAGTACAAGCGCGACTATCAACTTATTATTAATATAACTTTTCAAAAGAAGCACTAAATTACCGAGCATTCAATATCATCTATTTATTAATTCATAACCACTATACTCAATATTTATGTCACTATATTATTATAAAACTGCTTTAATTGGCTCCTTACTTCAACTGGATCATTTAAGCAATTAATCATTCCACGAAATTCCCCTGAATTTGGCAAGCCGCTGCTATACCAACCTATATGTTTTCTTGCAAGTTTCATGCCCGTATCACCTTCGTAATATTCGATCATAGAGTCATAATGTTCCAAAATTGTCTCAAGTTGAATAGCAATAGGAGGAGATAATAGTTCTTTACCAGTACGTAAGTAATGTATGAGTTGTGCTACAAACCAAGGTTTGCCGTATGCTCCTCTCCCAACCATTATTCCATCTGCTCCTGATTTCTCTAAGCACTCCTTGGCACTCTCAAGCGAAGTAATATCTCCATTGGCAATGACAGGGATTGAAACATTTTTCTTTACGAGATTAATAAATTTCCAATCTGCCTTACCAGAATAGAATTGACATCTAGTTCTGCCGTGTATTGTTATCATCTTTATGCCGACATTCTCCGCAATCCGAGCTAGTTCAGGTGCATTTCTACTATTATCATCCCATCCTGTTCTCATTTTCATAGTGACTGGTATATCAACAGCTTTTACAGTCGATTCTAAAATATTAGCTGCTAGAATCTCATCCCTCATTAGAGCTGAGCCCGCATAACCTCCGACCACCTTCTTGGCAGGGCAACCAAAGTTTAAATCTATTATCTTAGCACCTAGATCTTGATTCATTTTAGCAGCTTCTGCTATAGTATATGGATCACATCCTGCTAGCTGTACACATGCAGTAGCATCTTCTTCTATGAGGGCACATTTTTTGAGAGATTGCTTAGTTTCAATTATCATGGCACGGCTTGCAACCATTTCTGAGACTACTAATCCAGCTCCGAATTTTTTTACTAATCTTCTAAAAGGTAGATCAGTTACTCCAGACATAGGAGCTAATATTACAGGATGAGCTAATTCAATATTGCCAATTTTTATATTCATTTGAAAATACGTAAAAGGAAGTATTATATCATTTTGTCTATAATTAGTAAACAAAAGTCGGATTTAAGTTATTGCAGATTAATTAACTCCAAATTGCTGAAAAGATTAAGTCGCGCTTATATTTCAACTGCAAAATAATTCTCTAATTCTCACTTCTAATTTGACATCAAGTAAATCTAGTACTTTCTGTTCTCCGAGCTCAGAAACCAATAAGGGATCAAGGAACTCATTATTTTCTATTTTTAAGGAAAGAATAAGGCTATTTTCTGGCATTAACATATAGATTCTCCGTACTATTTCTTGTAACTTATTAAAGTCAGGAGCTACAAATTGCGTTCTAATGTCGTAATATTTAGTTTTAAACTGTACCGCCCTCTTTCCTTCACTATCACTATAAATTTGTAAAAACCTGCTAGTAATTGGTCTAGATAAATTAAATTGGTACTCAAGATCTTTAATATCATTTATTAGCTTTATCTTTTTATCACAAGATTGTTGCTTTGAAATATTTAGCGTATTCTCATAGATTCGCAAACTATCCAAAATCTTGTCTTCAGATTCCACAATTGAAGATAATTTTACTGCCGCTTCTGAGAGAGCTTTTTCCACTTTTTGATTTTTTATTAACGATTTGTTGTAATCCTCTATGAATCTGGGCAGCAATGATAGTAACGAGCCTATAACTAAGAAATAAGCTAAGAGTTTTAAAAAAATAATATTCTTAATATGGACTACAAATTTTTCAAGCATTCAAAATTCCTTTGAGCCTGTCTTTGGGCCTGTCATTGAAAAAGAAATCGGTATAATTATTCTATCTAGGAGTTTGATTACATTATAAGATACCTGAGTGGTAAGTAGGAAGCCGTCGAATTTTTTTTGTACTTCTTTGATGTATAGCTCTATATCTCTAAGAGCACTAGACTCCTCTAAATTATTAGAGCTATACTTCAGTGATACATCAATATTTATATAATTATTTTTTTGGACTAAATTATTTGGTGCATTCATCTTCCAACTTATTTTTTCTAAATTAATGTTTGAACTTAGATTACTTAAAATTTTTTCTAGAAATTCCAACGGAGTAATTATAGGTATTTTTAGCAACATAGCTAAGCTATACAAATCAGCTAAGTTTGCTGCATTTTTTACGTTTGGATATTTTTGCCCAATATCGCGATATTCCTGCAATATTAAGTAATTTCGAGCATCTAGAGTTTGCCCTTTAAGAATAGCACTGTAAGTAAGGAACTTGATGTTCAATATAATTAATAACAGAACTATGACAATTGCGTTTAAAATCCTCATAGCCAAAAAGTCAACTAGATTAGCTCTAGTGATCGATTTTATAGCTTTATTTGAACCTGAAAAAGTTTTGTTACTAATAAAAAGTTTAATTAAAGCACTGTCTGAAAACTCTCTCTCCATTCCTGTAGCGTGTGTTTGATTTAAATCAGCATCGGTTAAGCAAATTATCTTATACAAGTCAAACTTTGATTGCCTGAGTAATTTTTTTAGAGAGTTACTGACTAAGAATACTAGACATACTTGCAAATTTTGCCTAATTAGATAATTTTTGTAATATATCAGATAATCGCTTATTTCCTGCTCAATAATTCCCTGAATGTAAGACTCAGTTCTATCGACGGGATAAATTACTGATTTCATTGTAATGATGTTGTTGTCGTGCTTAACTATAAACTTTATTGCATTTGCTTGGGAAACATAGACGAATATATGAAATTTACCAACTCCTTCATGATTTTTTAAAATTTTGTTAATTATGTTGATATACTCTAACGAGAGGTGATAAATTCCACCAAATCTCAGATGTTTACTTAATACATAATTTAATA
This sequence comes from Janthinobacterium lividum, assembly GCA_050954685.1. GTDB lineage: Bacteria > Pseudomonadota > Alphaproteobacteria > Rickettsiales > Rickettsiaceae > JBPBQH01. Next base: position 4,481 of record JBPBQH010000156.1, read on the forward strand.
AATCGCTCAGAGGTGGACGGTAAGGTATTTTAGATATTAGAGTGTTCCAAGTTTCACCATTTTTAGGTGTAATGTCGTAAACTTTAAAGGATGTGATATCTTGAGGTTCATAATGTTCTGCAATAAATTGCTTGACTGGATTAATTCTGACTACTGACTGAAATGTAGGAATTGATTCATGTTTTAATTCACAATTTTCATCTTCGTAAAGAAAAAAAATATAGAATTTATTATATTTTTTCAGGAAGCCTTTATAATATTCTATATCTCCTCGATTTTCCAAGGATATAAATAAAGAATCAATAGGTTGATTATTTTTAGTAGCTGTCAAAAAAGTTCCATTAATGCCAATGAAGATGATAATACTCCTGCTATTAGTGAAATAGTTATATATTTGCCTCGCCCAAGCTTCTAATTTCTGTAATCTAATTTTTAGCATAGAATTCTCATGCAGAGATTTATTGTTTAAATTATGTAAGATTTTGGTTATTATGAGTGAAATAAAATTGTCTATCATATTAGAACTTTACCAAAATGACCTCAATCTTCTGCATACATTATTTTAAGCTTTCTAAATTGATATTGTAATTTAGTCATAAGTTCACTAACTTAACCTCTATCATATATGAGGACTAGAGATGTTTAAAACGGATGATATTAGAAATACGTTCATAGATTATTTTAAAAAAAATAATCATATTCACGTACCAACCTGCCCTTTAATACCCCATAACGATCCAAGCCTTATGTTTGTAAACTCAGGTATGGTACAATTTAAAGAATTATTTACGGGACAGGAAGAGCGTGAATATAAAAGAGCTGTATCTAGTCAAAAAGCCGTTAGAGCTGGTGGTAAACATAATGATCTCGACAATGTAGGCTATACAGCACGGCATCATACGTTTTTTGAAATGCTTGGTAATTTTTCTTTTGGTGATTATTTCAAGGAACAAGCTATCTATTATGCTTGGGATTTACTAACTAATGAGTTCTCTATTCCAAAGAATAAATTATATGTAACTATCTATCATACAGATGATGAGGCAGCTAATTTTTGGAAAAAAATAGCTGGCCTTAGTGATGATAGAATCATTAAAATTAGAACTAGCGACAATTTCTGGACTATGGGCGATAGCGGTCCATGTGGCCCGTGTTCGGAGATATTTTATGATCATGGTGATCACATTCCAGGAGGTTTGCCTGGCACTCCAGAGCAAGATGGTGATAGATTCGTAGAAATATGGAATATGGTATTCATGCAGTTTGAGCAAATCAATAAAGATACTCGAATCGAATTACCAAAAAAATCTATAGACACAGGAATGGGACTTGAAAGAATCACAGCGGTTTTGCAAGGGAAACATGATAATTATGATATTGACTTATTTAACGATTTAATAGGTTATGCTCAAGATATATTGAACGTAAAAAATGATAATAAGACAAAGTTCTCATACCGGATTATAGCAGATCATTTGAGATCCTGTTCTTTTTTAATTGCTGATGGAGTCATGCCTTCTAACGAAGGCAGAGGCTATGTACTGCGTAGAATAATGCGTAGGAGTATGCGTCATGCTCATCAGCTAGGCGCAAAAGATCCTTTGATGTATAAGCTTTTCCCAAAGCTTATAGATCTTATGGGTAGCTTCTATCCAGAACTCAGAAGAGCAGGAGATTTCATTACTGAAGTCTTAAAGCAAGAAGAAATTAGATTTAAAATCACTCTTGAGAGAGGATTAAAATTATTAACTGAGGAAAGTCACAATCTAGATAGAGGATCAAAACTCTCCGGAAGTATTGCTTTCAAATTATACGATACTTATGGATTTCCTTTAGATTTAACTGAAGATATACTAAAAGAACAATCAATCTCAGTCGATCATGAAGCTTTTGATGCTGAAATGATAGAACAAAAGCAGCGAGCAAGGAATTCTTGGGTAGGGTCTGGTGAATCCAAAATCGACAAAATTTGGTTTGATATAAAGTCAGACCTTGGAGCTACCGAGTTCCTAGGTTATTCATCAGATATACTAGAAGCTAAAATTACAGCGTTGGTCAAAAATAATTTTAGAGTCAACGAAATATCAAATTTATCTGAAAAATTCATTCTTATTAGCAATCAAACCCCCTTCTATGGTGAAGCCGGCGGTCAGATGGGAGATATTGGTATTATCGAAGCAAATGGTTTGAGAATTAAAGTTATAGATACTCTCAAATATTTGGGGTCTATTTATGGGCACGTTTGCCTACTCGAAGAAGGTAATATTAAAGTCGGTCAGACCGCTAAATTCCATATAGATGTTGTTCATCGTATGAATTTGAAGGCTCACCATTCTGCCACTCATATTCTTCATGCTGTACTTAGGGTTGTACTTGGTAAGCACATTGCTCAAAAAGGATCACTTGTTGCTCCTGATCGTATACGTTTTGATATAAGTCATTCCCTAGCGTTATCTAGGGCTGAGATTCATCTAATAGAAGATAACGTAAACCAAATCATACTTAAGAATTCTAAGATTAATACGACACTAATGTCGACTGAGGAAGCGATCGAGGCTGGAGCAAT
>JBPBQH010000202.1:0-6926 GCA_050954685.1 Janthinobacterium lividum
TCTTTCTTGATAGGAAGCCTAAACTTAACTCATACTGAACTTATAGCTAGAGTAATAAAAATTGGTATTATTTCAGCCTTGCTCAGTTCCAAATATAGCTGGGATTTTTTTAATGATTATCTTTTTGCCTACTTCATCGGTGGAGTAAGTCAAATATTGCAGATGATAAATCAAGCAGGACAAGCTAGCTCTGGGTCATCGAGTATTATAGCTTTAATGATTGCGCCACAAACGATAGCTAAATTATTCTCTCTATTGTTCGTTGATTGGTTAGGCTTCGTATATATTATTCTATTTCTTGTAGCACTATATTTTTTGTTTATGATGATATTCGAAGCTACTATCATTTATCTAACAGCACTGATAGCTATTGGAATAATTATTACCATGGCACCAATATTTTTGTGCTTTATGCTGTTTCAAATTACTCGTTCATTATTTGAAAATTGGCTTAGGCAACTTATTTCATATGCAATACAGCCTATTATACTATTTACTGGCATCGCATTCATATCTATAATTGTTGAAGGTGAGATTTATGCATCTTTGGGCTTCAAGGTATGTAAGCATGATTTTCCTAATTTAGGTCCTACTGTTGAATTATTTGGTGATGTTGCTGAGCTAACTTCTGCTGCTCTGGGTCTCGATATAAGCCTTGTTAACTCGATATTTTACTCCTGGTTCCCAGTACCAATGAAGGGTGAAGATTTCACTAAGAATACGGCAATAATTCCAGTTCCCGAATCTTTTATTCAAAGTGACGGTACTCTATGCGAAGCTTATGGATGCCTAGAGGAAAGATATGTTGAACTGCCCTATTTAAATCTGGTCGAGGATGCAGATAGAATAAATAACTTTTTTAATGGTAATTTTATTCAGCTCGATGGTTTATTATTAATATTTGCTGCAGTATATTTATTGAGCAAGTTTAATACTACAAGTGTTTCGGTAGCTAATTTCTTGGCCTCAACTACAGGTAATATGACTTCTCTTGGAAACGCTGGACATAGTGCTTTTGCTCCTATAGCTAGACAGATAGATAGGCCTATTACAGCGGTAAAGGAGCGGCTAGGCAAAGGGAGAAATATAATTACTTCTAAGATATCTAGGGCATATGAAAATGTGATGAACAAAAATGTTAGAAATAATGCTATAGGCAAGGAGACTGATTCTGCAGCTCTCAAAGAAGTCAAAAAAAATTATAGCTTAGATCAAAAAGACATCAAAGCTGCTGCTATCTCGGCAGACGAGAAAATAAGTTTGCAGGATTCGGCGCTCAAGGCAAAAATAAGTAGGGAACCGGCGAAAGCTAGAGACGATGTTCTAGAACCCGAATATTTAGCTCGTCTGGAGAAAGGAGGCAACATAGCAGAAGTGGGAAGGCTAAAAGAACTAGACGAAATGAAATTAAACTCAGACATAGGTAAAGCACTTACAGATAAAGATGATCCCGTGCCTACGAGAGAGACTCTTATGGGCACTAAAGCTGCCGATTCCCAACTAAATAGGGAATCGGCGAAAGCTAGAGACGATGTTCTAGAACCCGAATATTTAGCTCGCCTGGAGAAAGAAGGTAATATAGCAGAAGCGGGAAGACTAAAAGAACTAGACAGAATGAAATTAAGGTCAGACGTACTTAGAGCACTTACAGATAAAGATGATCCTGTACTTATGGGAGAAACTTTTATGAGCACTAAAGCTACCGATTCCCAACTAAAGAATATGATAGATCGTGCTTATGAGACTGGAGAAAAATTTTTACAACAAGATAGATATTTAAGACGTGAAGAAGAATACCAAGTAATTCAGGAAAAGAGTCTTGAGGATATCAAATCGAAATACGATTTCTTAAGTACATATTATGGAAGAAAAGATATCAAGTCTGAAGAGATGATGAGCCTGCTTACTGATTATTATAGCAAGTCGCCAACTACTGATCCTAGGAAAGCTGAATACGAAACCACAAAACTAACAAAATCATTGATCGATTTCGATTTCAGTAAGACAATTCTCGAGAAACTAGATGAAAGAAAAGCGGAGATAAACAAAGAAATAGAGGCTGCAGTTGAAAAAATTAATAAAAAGCGTATAGAAGCGAGGATGTCGGAATATAGAAAGCGGAAAGACCAACAACTGGAGAATAGTGACAAAATCTCTGAACAGCGTAAACTTCGCAGTATAAACGATTATTTAAAGTAATACTGAAAATATAACAAGTAAACTATCTTCATAGAAAATCCAGACAAGATATCCGGATTAGTATAAAGAATTGCTTTTTAGAATTTGAACAATATTTTTTGTACTGATAGTAAAATATATAGCAAAAAATATCCGACTATGATCAAGGAACAGCCCATTTATACTAATTATAAGCAATGAAGGTCAACTATTATTGATAATAACCTAAATAAGTGATATTATTGATTTTCTAGCAATGAAAGCTATGCTTTTCAATTAGAGTCAGTAATTAAGTAGTATTATTAATGAAACTAAGATCGGCTTAAAAGTTGATACCTGTATATGTAGCGGTTAGTAGAGCAGATCGATCCTTAAGATCAAATTCAATATTGATGCGATTAATTATGAGCATGGCTGATTGAATAATAATACAGAACTAAATACTATTTATCATTTACAAATTACAACATCTTACCGCTGAGATTTTCATTCTTATATAGAGCAACTTAGTATGTACTATGGATTTATATAAGGGGGCAGGGTTAATGTTAGGTTTAAAGGTAGATTTTAAAAGCAGCAATCAGTAGATCCTTCATAAATAATACATATTTAAAACTCAAAGAACAATTAATAAGAAACTTTTAGTAACATCAGGACCTAATGCGTAAACATAATCTAAATATTGCTCTAGAAAAATATGCAAGGTAGTCGGAATAATAAGGCTTAACTGCGGAACACCCTAGCTTTTCCTTTCATGTTTTTGTAATATTCGAATCAATATAGTTTCAATCATACATATTTAATACTTAAATATGACTTCGTAACATCCAAATAATTTTTTCGTGAGCTCTTAATCTATTGACGAAGAAGTCTATACTTCCTTCATCGCTACTCTCGCCTAGACTTTGAATATATCCTCTCAAATCTCTTGATATTGAATTATGATCTTTTACTAAATTTGCTAGCATCTCCTTACTATTAGTAGCTACATCATCTTCCGATAACGTAGCTAACCTAAGAAATACGGCAAATTTTGCTGGAGCGATGCTACCTAATATGCGTATACGCTCAGCTATATCGTCCACCGCTTTGGCTAGCTCTTTATATTGATCCTCGAAAAATTCGTGTAAAGCGATGAAGCATCTATCAACGACATTCCAGTGATAATTTTGGGTTTTTAAGTATAAGAGATAAGTGTTAGCAAGAAGAATTGAAAGCTTATTAGTAGAATCTGTAATTTCGTTTGATGTTAAAGCTATTGGTTGACTCATCAAGAATCTCCTTAAAATAGTGTGTAACTTATCTTAGAGAATAAGTTATTAATACTTAGTTATTCAACATTTTTCCAAATTCTTTTTTTAGAAATATAGAAAAATATACTAAAAAGAATCAAAAATATCATTACTTTTAATCCCATTGATTTTCGATGTTCCATTTCGGGTTCTGCTGACCATTGCAAAAATATCGTTACGTCTTTACTCATCTGATCAACTGAAGAATGCATCCCATCAAGATAAACTACTTGTCCATCACTAAGAGGAGGGGGCATAGCAATTTGTTTACCAGGGAAGTAGTGATTATAATATAAGCCAGTCAATAGTTTAAAATTTGGTGGAGGGTCTGAATATCCATTAAGTAAAGAATGTAGGTAATTTGCACCATCCTCTCTAGCTTTAATAATTAAAGAAAGATCAGGAGGGTATGCGCCATTATTAGCCGCTCTTGATGCTTGCTCATTTGGAAAGGGGCGAATAAATTTATCTGCTGGAGTGGCAGGACGTTCAAACATTTCGCCCTGGTCATTTGGCCCATCTTTGACAACATAACTTTTGGCAATTTCCTTTATTTCAGCTTCTGAAAAGCCTATATCTTTGAGATTCCTATATGATAAATTGTATAATCCATGGCATGCTGCACAAACTTCTCTATAAACTTGAAACCCTCTTTGAGCTGCTTGTCTATCAACTTTACCTAGAAGGCCCTCAAAGGGCCAGCTCATTTTTTTTAATTTTGGAACTTTCTCATTCGCTGAAACTGTTGCGATAAAACAAATAATAGCTAACGAGATGAAACTTTTAAGCATTATAGGCTCTAATCTTTATAATTCTATTGGTAAAGGGTAGGGTTTCTCATATTTTGCAACTAGTGGAATTAAAACTAAAAAATGAAAAAAATAATAGCTAGCGGCTATTCTACTCACAGTTAAATAAGGTTCCTCCGCTGGCATTCCTCCTACATATCCTAAGACAAAACAATTAAGGATAAATAGAAAATAAGCAATCCTAAACAGTGGGCGATAATTTCCACTACGCACTGGTGAACGATCGAGCCAAGGTAAGAAAAATAGAATAAGAATACTCGAGAACATTAACATCACCCCACCAAGTTTAGACGGTACAGCCCTTAAGATTGCATAAAAGGGCAAAAAATACCACTCCGGGACAATATGCGCAGGAGTTACTAGCGGATTTGCAGGAATATAATTATCAGGGTGTCCTAGATAGTTAGGCTCATAAAAGATAAAGAAGGAAAATATTATAAAATAGATACCGAAACCAAAAATATCTTTGATGGTATAATAAGGGTGAAAGGGAATCATATCTTTATCTTTTTTAATATCAATTCCTTTGGGATTATTAGAACCGTGAATATGAAGGGCTACTAAATGCAACATTACCAAAGCTACTGTTATAAAAGGTAATAAATAGTGCAATGAAAAAAACCTATTCAAAGTAGGATTGTCAACTGAGAATCCGCCCCACAGCCACGTAACTATACTTTCCCCAACTACTGGAATAGCCGAAAATATATTAGTGATAACAGTGGCTCCCCAATAGCTCATCTGGCCCCAAGGTAGTACATATCCCATAAAAGCAGTAGCCATCATAACTAAAAATATAAATATACCGATATACCAGAGCAATTCTCTTGGATACTTATAGGAGCCATAATATAAACTACGGCAAATATGTATATATACCGCTGCAAAGAACATGGATGCGCCAACAGCATGGATATATCTTATTAGCCACCCATAATTAATGTTACGCATTATCTTTTCAACACTCTCAAAAGCATAATCGATGTGAGGTGTATAGTGCATGGCTAATATTATACCAGTGATAATTTGTATAACTAGCGCAATGCCTGCTATAGAACCAAGATTCCATAAATAACTCAAGTTCTTAGGCGTCTTATAATGTCCTAAATGTTTCAAAAAAGAAAGAACAGGCAATCTATAATCTATCCACTCAATTATGGAGCTTGCTTTTTGGGGAAGCTCAGCAGTTGTTACGTCGATATAATCTTGTCCATCAGGAATCCTAGATTTAATTGAACCAATCTTAGATTTTGTTATATCTTCTTCAAGATCAGAAGATAGAGAATTTTGACTTGTCTTTATTTCATTATCCATATTTACCCAATCCTGATCTTGTTATTAGAAATAAATTCATATGCAGGAATAGCTAAATTTAACGGCGCAGGCCCTTTTCTGACCCGTCCTGAAGAGTCGTAATGAGAGCCATGACATGGACAGAACCAGCCATCGTAATCTCCCTGATTGGCAATCGGGACACAGCCTAGATGCGTACATATACCAATAGTAACCAACCAATTCTCGTGCCCTAGCTTAACTCTAGCTTTATCATCTTGCGGGTCGCGCAACTCTTGTAAGTTAACTTCTTGAGCTTCTTTGATTTTCTCCTGAGTCCGATTAGTAATAAAGACTGGTTTACCATGCCATTTTACTGTTACTGTCTGGCCTAATTTTATATTAGAAAGATCGACCTCAAGCGTTGAGAGGGCTAAAACGTCAGCTGAAGGGTTTAATGAGTCTACTAGAGGCCAAACCACGCAAGCTGCACCAACAGCAGCCATACTACTTGCGGTAAGAGTAATAAAATCACGTCTATTTATCTTATTATCTTTATTATTTATAGATTCTGACATAGAATTCAATTCTTTACTTGAGTTTCATATTATACACCGCTGCTTGAGAAGAGCAATATACAACCGCTACGAAATTATTATCTATCGAGTGATTATATTCAATTTTCACCATCATAATACGGATCATCATTGACGTTACTTTTATTATCGAAATTGTTCCTTAGCAAATCGTTGACTTTACTATTTAATTCTATTTCATCTTGTTCTGGGACATATTCTGGGATGTTTTGTATACAATCGATAAAATCATGAATACTAAATATTCGAGGTATGCAGGACTTAGCAACCGCCTTAGATTCAACTATAGCTCGAGTCATAGTCGTCCGAAATGTAGTTAAAACCCCCGCTTGTTCAAGGCCCTTAAATACCCAGAAAGTTACAACCAGACCAGCTACTGCTATTGTTAAGTACAATTTACCAAGAATACCGTAGATAAACACACCCATGGGATTGATGGTAATCAATTTTCTAATAAGAGCCAGCATAAGTTCCTATTCATTCCAATCTTGCTCATGAAATGTTATCCTAGTTTAAGCTACTAAGATAAGGTTTTTTTGCTTGCCACACAGTAATTTTATAATTTGTTGTATAGTGGCTGTAACCTTAGTATAGGATCATTCAAAATGATAAATGTTGCTAATTAAAAATGAAGATAAAACTATTATGATTGGCACCAATACCATATCAATGCCTACTAAAATTAAAAATAGAGAATATAAATTATTATGCAATATAAGACCAGCTATCACTATGCTAGGAATAATTAAGAACATAATTAGCATCTGTAATAAATTAGT
>JBPBQH010000203.1:0-6925 GCA_050954685.1 Janthinobacterium lividum
AGTGACAGCGCTTGCAATGTCCACTGCGGATTCCTGTATCAATACTTCCTCGGTATTATTTGCTAATGACTTTTGTAAACCTCTAAATATTGGTAATAACAAAGAACTTGTTCTATCTAGGATGTTTGCCTTTCTTCTTGGAAGCGGAGGAATAATCTTAGCATTAGTAGGAAAAGATCTTCTAGATATAGTACTTACTGCTAATAGCTATTACATGCCTATAGTTACCGTACCTTTAATGGTCACTATCTTGGGTTTTAGAAGCTCTACCTTATCAGTATTAACTGGTATGATTGCTGGTCTTCTGACAGTAGTAATATGGAATATATTAGGTATTGAAGTAGATTGTATAGTTTTTGCAATGCTGATGAATCTTATATTTTTAGTAAGTAGCCATTATCTACTCAAGCAGCCTGGCGGATGGGTTAAGATCAAAGATGATAGCTATCTCAAATCAATTCGTGCTGAAAGAAAGAGAAATTTCGAAAAGCTTTCAAACAACATCAGCGGATTCAGTTTTATAGAATTTTGTAGAAAGCATGCGCCAGTTGATGAACTAGCTTACACTGGTCTTGGAATTTATTGTTTTTTCTATACTATAACTACTATGTATGCAACTGATTCGGCTTTCATCAGAGATAGCAATACTAATATTCTAACAATATATCAAATCATGATGGTTACGAGTGTTATTATAGCAATGTATCCAATCTGGCCGTCAAAAATCAAGTATGAGATTGTTGGGCAAGTAGCCTGGAATATTGTGATATTTTACATGTTAATCCTCTTTAGCGGCTACTTTGCTCTAATTAATAAATTTGGCTCTCTGCCACTTGTCGTATTTACTCTCAACTTAGTTATAGCTGCGATATTATGTAGCTGGAAGTTAGCAACACCTATGATCGTGGGTGGGTTTTATTTGAGCATTCAGTTATATAAATACTCATTAAAAATTGATGAACTTAGTCTTGATTTTGGCTCCATGCAGGCGGTTTTAATCTATACGTTACTTTTAACTAGTACAGCGATAGTGATTTTCCTTAAGCCAAAGCAGGAACAATATGAACTAAGTACAAAGAGGGTGGGTCATTTAAGTGGTCGGCTAGATAGCCAAGAGAAAGAACTAATGGAAGCATTAGGACTTAGAGCTGCATTTATACGAAATGTTAGCCATGAATATCACACACCAATGACAGGAGTTGTGAGCCTTGCTGAATCACTGCTAAAAAGCTATAAAAGCTTGAGCTTAGATAAAATAGGTTCATATATCGAAATTATATATAAAAGCGCTATACGCCTGGAGAGTTATGACAATAATATTAATATGCTCTCAAAACTTAGCAAAGGAGATTACAAACTAAACTTAAAGTCAGTTAATCTTAGTAGCCTGATATATGATCGTATAGAAGTATGCCGCAAATTATACGAGCAAAATAGTGAGGATAGAGAATTCATCATCAATATTGCAAAAGGAGTTGTAGCTGATATAGATAAGGAATATTTTATACAACTATTGGATAACTTAATAATTAATGCCATAACCTATTGCAAGCAAGGCAAAATCACCATTATTTTAAAGAATGATGATAATCAGATAATCCTCACTATAGATGATGAGGGAATAGGAATTCCTACATCTGAGCTAGAAAATATATTTGGAGAGTTCATAGTTAGTAGCAGAACTCATACTATAGCTGGCGGTAGAGGAGTAGGTCTTGCTTTGTGCAAAAAGGTAGTCGATTTCCACAATGGAGCCATCTCAGCATATAGTGACGGTATAAGAGGTGCTTTATTTGAGGTCATTTTATTTAAGAAAGAAACGGATAGGTGAACTATTCTAATAAAGGTATTTATCAGCATTACAAGGGTCAGTACTACGAATTCTTAACGACAGCGCAGCGTTTAGAAACTCTTGAATGGATAGTAGTTTATCAGGCTTTATATGGAGATCTAAGATTTTGGGGAAGACCTTTAACGACGTTTATAGAACAAATTAAAATTAATAACGAGAAATTCCGCGTTTTAAGTTTGTTATAACATCTAGTGCTAAGGACTTTCTTAATCAATGAAATTATATGAAGAATTTGTGGTGGAGCCAGGGGGAGTCGAACCCCCGACCTTTTGAATGCCATTCAAACACTCTACCAACTGAGCTATGACCCCTACTTGAGATGAGATTATAGATAAATTTCTTTTCTTTTCAAGATTTACTATTGATAAAATTATTATAAATATTTAGTTTGAAATCAAAAGGGGGTTTAGTGCTGCTTAATAAATCATTCTCAAGACGTGTCGGTAAAGGTCTATCATCTTCACAAAAAGAGTTACTTGAGTTTGAATTGCCAAAATTTCTTCTCAACGAGGCCTCATTACTCGCAAACATGAAAGAGTACGAAGAAATAATAATTGAAATTGGGTTTGGCATGGGAGAGCATTTTATAAATCAAATCAGCCTTAATCCGAAAATATTATACATAGGTGCTGAACCTTATCTTAATGGAATAGCTAATACACTTAAATTAGCAAGGATGAATAATCTTAGTAACTTTTTGATCTGGCCAGATGATCTTGACATTGTACTAGATATTATACCTAAAAAGGTAATTAACGGTATTTATTTACTATTTCCAGATCCTTGGCCCAAACGCAACCAAAGCAAAAGGAGGATTCTAAATCAAGAACGACTGTCGATGTTAAAAAGCAAGCTAATCAAAAATGGGTTTTTCATTTTCGCCTCTGATGTTCAAGAATATTTTGAAGCAGCCAAGAACTTAATTATTAGCGACTCAAGCTTGAGACTCTCAAATGATGATTTTCTTGAGCCTCATGAAGGATACATAACCACTAAGTATCACCGAAAAGCGATTATTGAGAACCGAATAGCTAGATTCTTCAAAAGTAATCTAATCGAATAGAGAGTAAAACTAGACTAATTAGCAATAGCTGAAGTAGCTGGGGTAATAACTATATCTTCAGATATCCAATCGGACATTTTTTGATCAAATTTTAATATATGTGGCTTGGTATCTATACTATCGAAACTTATATCAGTAATAAATTCTTGCTGTGAAGAAACGAAACCATTATCACTTTCAAAAGTAGGATAATATGGTTGATAATTCTTAAATCGGATACTAACAAATTTTTGCTCAATAGCATTAGGTATTACTCCTATGAGCTCTTTCATGTTTGAAACTTTTACATTATTAATAGCTTTAACTCTAAGACGGTACAGGTTTCTATAATTTTGAGTAAAGCTCAGAGGTATGCTACTAAAGCTACTGCCAGTTTGCACGTTTCTTATGGATAGAGAATTGAGAGGAACTCCATACAATGCGCTAGCTACATCATCTGCTTGAAAAAATATAGCCCCAGCAAAGTTTATTATCTGATGTATCTTGTTGCCGTTTATATTATATAGCTTGCTTTTTAATTTCAGCTTTTTACCATCTCTAAATACTGTGAATTCAACTTCATCACTAGCCTTGTCCATCGCCATGTCCAGTAAAGCTAAATTACCACCAAGAGGCTTGCCATCAACTTCCCAAATTATATCTCCTGGTTCCATGATATTCTCAGCTATAGACCCTGCTAAAATAGATCTTACTGCTACTACCTTATTTCTAGCATATGGAAATTTTTTGATGTACTCGCTCATTTCATCTTTTGGGAAGTAACGATGTCTCGTAGCTTTATCTAACGAATATTGTTCACACATAATTCCATTATGTTTTCTAGGTGGGATCTCACCCTTTTTTAAGTAATCAAGTGCACTCTGTACATATTCTCCGTGTAAAGCCAAGGCATAAGTTTTACTGCCGCCATATATTACTCCTATAGCTTCGTCTTTTTCATTTAATAAAGGTGATCCACTAGCGCCCCCAGCCGAGTTGAGGTTGACAACATAAGAACATTGAGGCATCGTACCCCTGATATCATAAAGGCTAGAGACGTGACCAGTATGATAAGAAAATTCTTCTCCTTCAGGACTCCCGACTACGTAAACATCTTGACCGGGTTTTACGGTATCTTTTGAAAATAAAATTTGCTCAACAGAAGACGGAAGATCGGTTGGATCAACTCTCAAAATAGCATAATCTTGCCACAGGTCGTAATATATTGACTTAGCTTGAACTTGCCTACCGTCATGGAATGTAACAAAATAGGTACCTACTGACGCACCTCCAACTACGTGATGGTTAGTAACTATTAAACCATTTTCTTTATCAGTAATAAAACCAGTACCTTGTAAACTACCTGGATCATGATATGCAGAAACTGCAATTCTAGTCTCAATAATAACGATAGCTTTTTCAATTTTCTCAAGAGATTTAGAAGTGACTTGACTAACTGCTAGAGTAATATTTGTAGTAAATAATTGAAGAAAAAAGGAAATTATTATTAATTTTTGTAACTTTTTCATCTCTAGGCTCTTGTAAAATAATTAATTCAACATTATATCAAAATCTATCAGACTTAAGAAACTATAGTACAACTTGAACTTTTACAACGTATTTATTTTAATGAGGAAATTATGGCAAAAATAATAGGAATAGATTTAGGCACAACGAATTCTTGCGTTGCGGTAATGGAAGGTAAGGGAGCTAAAGTAATACCTAATTCTGAAGGCGATGATACTACGCCTTCGATGGTAGCATTTGTTAATGGAGAGATACTAGTTGGCCAACCAGCGAAAAGACAAGCAGTAACTAATCCAGCAAACACTTTCTACGCCTTCAAAAGGCTGATCGGTAGAAGCTTTGTAGATCCTATGGTTAAGAAAGACCAGGATTTAGTGCCATATAAGATAGTGAAAGCCGATAATGGCGATGCTTGGGTAGAAGTTGATGGTAAAAAATATTCGCCAAGCGAAATAAGCGCGAAAATATTACAAAAAATGAAAGAAACTGCTGAAAATTATTTGGGTGAAAAAGTAACTCAAGCAGTCATTACAGTTCCAGCTTATTTCAATGACGCCCAACGTCAGGCTACTAAAGACGCAGGAAAAATAGCAGGTCTAGAAGTCTTAAGAATAATCAACGAACCGACAGCCGCTGCTCTTTCTTATGGCTTTGATAAATCTGAAAATAAAACTATTGCTGTGTATGATTTGGGTGGTGGAACTTTCGACGTATCTATTCTAGAAATTGGTGATGGTGTGTTCGAAGTCAAATCCACTAACGGAGATACTTTCCTTGGTGGTGAAGATTTTGATACTAAGATACTAGATTATTTGATCGAAGAATTTAAGAAAGAAAGTGGAATTGATCTACGTAAAGATCCATTGGCACTGCAACGTCTTAAAGAAGCTGCCGAGAAAGCTAAGAAAGAACTTTCTTCATCTCAACAAACCGACATCAATTTGGCTTATATTACCGCTGACAGTTCTGGTCCTAAACATCTAAATATAAAACTATCTAGAGCTAAGCTAGAATCATTAGTCATGGATTTGATAGATAAAACTATAGAACCTTGCAAAAAAGCTTTAAAAGATGCTGGACTGAAAGCTTCTGATATCCAAGAAGTAGTAGTAGTTGGTGGTATGACCAGAATGCCTAAAGTAATTGAAAAGGTGAAAGAATTTTTTGGTCGCGAACCACATCGTGGCGTAAATCCAGATGAGGTTGTAGCTTTGGGCGCTGCTATCCAAGGTGGTGTATTGAATAAAGATGTTACAGATATATTATTATTAGATGTTACGCCCCTGTCGTTAGGGATCGAAACATTAGGTGGCGTATTTACAAGGCTTATAGATCGCAATAGTGCTATTCCTACCAAAAAAAGCCAGGTATTCTCTACTGCCGATGATAATCAACAGGCTGTAACTATTAGAGTATTCCAAGGTGAACGCGAAATGGCTGCCGATAATAAACTGCTCGGCCAATTTAATTTGGAAGGTATTCCTCATGCACCTCGCGGTATGCCGCAAATTGAAGTAACTTTTGATATCGATGCTAATGGTATAGTTCATGTATCTGCTAAAGATAAGGCTAGTGGTAAGGAACAAAAAGTCACGATCCAAGCCTCAGGCGGTCTTAAGGACGAAGAAATTGAAAAAATGGTCAAAGATGCCGAACTCAATGCTAATGAAGATAAGAAAAAGAAAGAAATGATTGAAGCAAAAAATCACGCAGATAGCTTGATTTATAGCAGTGAAAAAAGCTTGAAAGATTATGGAGATAAAATTCCTAGCGCAGACAAGCAAGAAGTAGAGCAATCAATAGCTGATCTCAAAGCCGCACTTGAATCTGGAGATGCTGAGCAAATTAAAGCTAAAACAGAAGCACTCTCTCTTAGCAGTATGAAAATTGGCCAAGCTATGTATCAAAACAGTGAGGCAACTAATAGCCAAGGTGCAAATAATGATGAAGAAGCCAGCGATAATAACAAGGAAGGATCTGCTCAAGATGATAGTAAAGTTGTAGATGCTAGCTACGAAGACTTAGATAAGAAATAAACTAATATCTTAACTTTTGATCTATAAACAGCTACACTATAATAAGCAGCAGACTAGCATAAATAATTGATAGCTCTGCTGCTTTGAATATTAAATTCAATATATATTGATGTCTAACTATAAGCAAAATTAACGAAAAATAATAATTTTTATGTCTAAAAGGGATTACTACGAAGTATTAGGTGTTGATAAGTCAATAAGTAATACGGATCTAAAAAAAACTTACTATAAGCTAGCTAAAAAATATCATCCTGATAGTAATCCAAATGACAAAGCGGCCGTAGAAAAATATAAGGTCATCAACGAAGCCTATGACGTGCTGAAAGATGAACAGAAAAGAAAGGCCTATGATAGCTACGGTCATAATGCTTTCAGTCAAGGTAGTGGTCAAGGTAGTCAAGGCAGCCAAGGTGGTTTTCATGCTGATATTAACGACATATTTGGTGACTTTTTTAGTGATTTCATGGG
>JBPBQH010000009.1:0-6891 GCA_050954685.1 Janthinobacterium lividum
TAAATTCTGTATATTTTTTAGTAAAGAAATAAGAGTGACTTCGTATAGTTGAAAAAAGCTTTCAGAACAAGAAAATAGTAAACATTTATTACATTCGTTTAGCTAGTATGGCGGAGAGGAGGGGATTCGAACCCCTGACACGTTGCCGTGAACACGCTTTCCAGGCGAGCGCCTTAAACCACTCGGCCACCTCCCCAACTTATCAACACGTATATAATAAAACTGCCTTCATATCAATGATAATTATCTGCCCTCCTTCTTAGTATTGCTTATTTTTTATAAGTTGATAAAAAATAGAGCAGATATGAAACGGCAGAGCAATTTGAGGAAGACTATATAAAAAGATTGATCACTATTTAATAAGCTCACGTGAAGGAGGAAAAAGAATTAGCGAAGAAATTGTCAAACGGAATGCTATGTTAAAAAGAGAGAATAGAAGATCATTCTATCAAAATTAGAAAAAGTAAGAAGTGTACACAAAAAAAGTAATACTAGTTTTTCTACACGCAGAATCTAGCGTAATATTATAATAACAACGGAAGTCGTCGACGGATGACTTTCATTAATTATCATATATAGTAATTGGCGCACAAACATATACAAAGTTCAAAGAATGGAATGACAAAAATGTAAGAAAAAATTATCAGAACTTGCCCGCAAGAAGGCTAGTTCTAAAGTAGTAATATATAGCGCAGACTTCCTCATTGTAGAAGAATGCATATTTTCAGTTAGTCATGGAAGTAGCAGAGAGCTGCCAGCAGATAAAAGCAAGCGGCTTGACTATTACTATCACCAATAAACTCTCTGCAATTCATGTTTAGCATTAAGTTATAATAATATAAATACAGGAAATAATATTCCTAGCTTATATAAATATTCTCAATTTATAACTAATCTTAATTTATCTATAGCTTTAAAACCTAGATATACAATTATACGCTCTATAATTACGTCTTGCTGAAACGACATCTCCATAGATATCGCCGAATTAATTACATGAATGTACAAAACATTGATTTTAAAGGAGTTTTCTCTGCTTTTTGAGATTTTAAAAGGGCTTGAGTTATTACTAAATTTTAGACCTACAATTTTCGCCCAGTTCATTATTATTTCCGCCAGCACAGGATCTTTCTTAACGATAATTTTTCTTATTAAACTATTTACATCGTCAGCGACTGGTTTCATCAGGTAAAATTATTTAATGTCAAGGCAACCGTAATTATAGCAAATACCGACGAGAATACAGGAAATTGTAGCGCGCTAATAGACAATAACATCAATAATAGATTACAGAAAATAATTTTTTTGACGATCTGTCGAATAGGCATTCCTTTTTTCACTGCTTTTTGAAAAAAGTGTTTTAAGTGGGGTTGCCATATCTTTTCACGGTTAATAAGTCTTATCAATATAGTCAATCCAGCATCCGCTAGGTAGTAGAGGCTTGCAATTCCTGCAGCAACGAAAAGATTTTTGTCAGAGATAGAAATTGACAGTAAACACAAACCGATCAAAAATCCAAAGCTTATACTGCCAACGTCCCCTATAAAAACTTTAGCAGGTGGCCAATTAAAAAGCAAAAAACTGATTGAGCAAGCGCAAACTAAAATTGATACCCCAGTAATAAGTTGCAAGTTTATAATAGACTCTGATTTAAGCACGCATAGTATTAATATAGTCAATGTTAGATGAATCGATTCAATAGCAGTAATTCCATCAATTCCATCCATGAAATTATATATATTTAAAAATGCAGTTAATCCTAAAGATAATGCAATAATATTAAACAGAAACGGTAATTCATGGTGATGCGGAAAAAATGGACTTATAAAAAAATAGACAAATAAAGCAGCGCAAAATAAATGTACAATAAGCCTCACTACTATTGATATTGTCCTGACATCATCTAAAAATGATATCAGCGAAATTAAGCAAACGATTGGCACCATTTTACTAGAATATGTTACTGATTCATTAATTAAATATTCAAATGAAGGTCCGCAGATTATAAGAATTAAGACTAGAGCCAAGCCTCCACCCCGTGGGGTTACTCTAATGTGCGCTCTGCGCTCATCTGGAATGTCCACTATGCCAAAGCGTATTAATAGCTTCATAGTTATTTTGGTAAAAATATACGAGCCAATTAATGTACACAGAAAAAGTAAGGTTAAGCTAGCTAAATTGTTCATAATAGCATGTTAGATTTAAAACTATAATATTCGCTGCCAGCTATAATTACGTGATCATGAACAGCAACATTTACTGATCTACACGTCTCTACTATTTTATTAGTGAGCTCAAGATCCGCTTTTGAAGGCTTCGAACTACCACTAGGATGATTGTGTATTAAAATAATAGCTCCAGCTTCGTGGAATAGAGCGCGTTTTATTATTTCCCTAGGATATACTGGAGCTTGATCAATGGTGCCCATTCCCATGACTTCGTCGGCGATTAGAATATTTTTTTTGTTGAGAAACAGTGTTCTGAATTGTTCAACTTTAAGACTACCCATAGCAAACTTTAAATAGTCAAGTAGTGCTGCCCAAGAACTTATAGTATTTTTGCCATCAATTTTTTGTTTTAAAATTCTATTCATTAACTCGCGAACCAAGTGAAAATTAACATAAGCATTCTCATTAATGCCCTCAAATAGAAGTAATTTATCTTTGTCTGAGTTAATTAAATTTGATAGACTACCAAAATGCTTCAATAAGCTTTTAGCCAATGGCTTTACGTCTTTTCTAGGAATTGCTGCAAACAGCAGCAATTCTATTAATTCGTAGTCAGCAAAATGCTCGGCTGAACTCTTCATTAATTTTTCTTTCAGGCGCTGTCTATGCCCAATATAATGAGGTTTTTCAACTTCCATAGGGAGGGCAGCATAAGTTTTCAGGAGACAAGGTAAAAATCTCATGACCAGTTTTCGTTACACCAATTGTATGCTCAAACTGTGCTGATAGATTTTTGTCTCTAGTAGTGACTGTCCATCTATCGATCTTACTTACAATAGTTTCTGGCTTGCCAGCATTAATCATAGGCTCTATTGTGAAGAACATTCCTTCTTGTAAAAGCTCGCCTGTATTTTTTTTACCATATGCTGGCACAGAAGGTTCGTCATGAAAAACTCTTCCTATACCGTGTCCAGTATATTCGCGAACTACAGAAAAATTATACTTTTCTGCAAATTTTTGAATAGCATGTCCAATATCCCCAAATCTTACTCCAGGTTTTACAATATTTATGCCTTCCATCATAGCCTCGTAGGTTACTTTTATCAAACGCGCTGGTTTAATCTCTACTTTGCCTACGTAATACATTCTGCTACTATCGCCGTGCCATCCGTCTAAGATAACAGTAACATCAATATTCAAAATATCACCGTTTTTTAACGCTCTGTCATTAGGTACACCATGACAAACTACGTGATTTAAAGAGGTGCAAATTGACTTTGGAAATGGTATATGGCCTGCAGGTCTATAATTTAAAGGAGCAGGGATCGCTCCGTTAGAAATGATAAAATCATAACAAATTTTGTCTAATCTGTTAGTCGTAACTCCAGGTTCAACATATTGAGTAATAAGATCGAGAGTCCTAGCAGCTAGTAAGCCTGCTGCACGCATTTTCTCGAAATCCTCAAATTTATGGATTATTATAGCCATGATATTATTAATTTAGATAAAGGATAATTCTACCATGAAATCAAGCTTTTAACAACTATCTAGTGTCATGGATCTGCAGCAGATAATTAAAATTAGTTATTAGCATTGATGAATAATCTTTTCTTTAATGATTCTAAATATAAGTAAATCACTGGTGTTATATATAGAGTAAGAAGTTGAGAAGTTAGTAGGCCTCCAACCACAGTAAGACCAAGCGAACTTCTTTGATCGCCAGTAGAGCCTATGGCTAAAGCTATCGGCAAAGCACCCATCAAAGCTGAAAATGTAGTCATCATTATTGGCCTAAACCTTACCAGACAAGCTTCAAGTACTGCTTCTTGGGGTGATATATTTTTAGCTCTTTGATACTCTAGTGCAAAATCGATAATAATAATTGCGTTCTTCTTTACAATACCTATGAGCATTATTAATCCTACAAATCCGTACATATCTAGCTCTTTACCAAATAATATTAGAGTAATTAGAGCACCAAATCCTGCAGTAGGTAATCCAGACAAAATAGTTATGGGATGCAAGAAACTTTCGTATAACATACCCAATATTACATAAATTACTATTATAGCGATTGTTATCAGCATACCCATATTAGATAATGAAGCAGTGAAAGCTTGAGCAGTCCCTTGAAAATCGGCACTTACAGTCTGCGGTATACTAAGATCCTCCGCTAATTTTTTAAGGGCTGGGATAGCATAGCTGAGGGAATATTTATCTTGCAAGTCGAAAGATAACGTTACTGAAGGTAGTTGACCAAAATGAGTTATAGTCGTAGGAGCAACTGTATTGGTTACTTTAGTGACTGCTTCAAGAGGCACTAATACATTATTAGAAGATTTTATATAAATCAGCGATAACATAGAAGGATCAGTTTGATATTTAGGCTCTAGCTCTATAATGACTTCATATTGGCCAGTAGGATCATAAATAGTAGAAATCTGACGATTTCCGTATGCGCTATACAGAGTCTGCTGAATATCTGAAATGGTTATTCCTAGCTTAGTGGCTTTGTTCCTATCAATAGCAATAAATGCCTGGGGCTGTGATATTTGTAGATCTGAAGTAACATTGGAAAATCCTGGTACTTCTTTTAATTTATCTGCAAGTTTGAGAGCAAAATCAAATAATTTGTCTTGGTCAATTCCTTGAAGAGTATATTGATATTGACTCTTTGATGATTGTCCTCCAAGAGTAATAGTCGCTACTGGCTGCATATATATTCTAATTCCCGAGAGAAGCGATAATTTATGACTTAATTCCTTAATTACTTCGTTAACTTTAGGTCGCTGATCTAATGGCTTTAAACGTACAAAGAAAGTGCCTTGATTTAAGGCTTGGTTTCTACCGCTAGGACCAACATTAGAAATAAAGGCATCGACATATTTGTCCTTTAATAATATCTTAGAAATTTGTCCATGCTGCTTGACCATCGAATCAAAAGAAATATTTTGATCGGCTTCAGTGTAACATAGGAGTTGCCCTGTATCTTCATTAGGTAAGAAGCCCTTAGGAATAATTACAAATAGATATGCGGTAATTATAGTCACAATGGTAAATAATATTAGAGTACCTCTTTTATTACCTATAACGAAATATAAACTATCTCTATATTTGCTTTTTACAGATTCAAATAATTTGCCACTCTTATTTATATTTTGTGAATTATTATTAAGAAATAAACTACATAACATGGGAGTTATAGTAAGCGAAACTAAAGCTGAGAGCAATATAGCTGTAGTTATTGTAACCGCAAACTCGTGTAATAGCTTGCCAAGTATTCCGCCCATAAATAGTAAGGGAATGAATACTGCAATTAGAGATAATGTCATTGAAATTATAGTAAATCCTACTTCCTTTGAACCAGTTAAAACTGCTTGTATTTTGCTTTCCTTGTTTTCTAAATGTCGAGTTATATTTTCTAACACTACGATTGCATCGTCGACTACAAAGCCCATAGCAAGAGTAAGAGCCATCAATGAGAGGTTATCAATATTATACTGAAAAAAATACATTACTGAAAAAGTGCCAATTAAAGATATAGGCAGTGCTAAAATAGGTATTACCGTCGAAGTGAAACTTCTCAGGAAAGCAAATATCACAACAATCACCAGGATAAACGCTAACATCAGAGTAAATTTTACATCACTGATAGATTGGCGCACAGAAATTGATCGATCAAATAAAACTTCGATATTTACGCCTTGTTGAATCTGATTTTTAAGTGAGGGTAGCAGCTGCTTAATCGAATCCACGACTTCAATAGTGTTAGCATTTGGCTGTTTTTGAACTGCTAAAATGATACCTCGTTTGTCGTTATACCATGATGCTAGCTTATTATTGCTAGTATCCTCTATTATTTTAGCGATATTCTTTAAAAATACTGGAGTATTATCTTTATAAGTTAGTACTAAATTTTCATATTCCTTTGCTGAGGTTAATTGTCCTGGAGCTTCTATACTATAATAGACATTTTTTCCATATAAAGAGCCTGTGGGTAGATTCAGATTGCTATTGCTTATCATATTACTAACTTCATTTATATCAAGCCCTTCTGAAGTCATAGCAAAAGGATCCACTTGAATCCTAACTGCATATTGTTGTGATCCTAGAACTTGTACCTGTGCTATTCCAGGTAACATAGACAGACGTTCTGCTAATACTGTTTGAGCATAATAATCAACATCAGATAAGCGAGTAGTATCTGATGTTAATACTAGATAGAATATTGGAGCATCAGCAGGATTCACTTTTTTAAATGAAGGAGGAGTGGGCAAATTATCAGGGAGCTGTTTCGTTGCAGAAGAAATAGCCGATTGAACATCCTGAGCTGCTGCATCAATATCTCTATCGAGAGAAAATTGTATGGTAATTTGCGTACTTCCTGAGCTACTTACTGAACTCATCGAATCAATAGCAGAGATTGTTGAGAATTGCTTTTCAAGCGGCAAAGCCACAGAAGAAGCCATAGTTTGAGCATTAGCCCCAGGTAACGAAACTGATACCTGTATAGTTGGAAAGTCCACGTTCGGTAAAACGCTAACAGGTAGGTATAGATAGCTAATTGAACCAAACATTATTATAGTAACAATAAATAGCGTGGTAAATACTGGCCTTTTAACAAAGAATGCGGAAATGTTCATAATTTTAGTTACCTTCCTTAATAACCACTTTACTACCGCTTGTAAGCCTAAAAGCTCCATCAGTTACTACTATTTCTCCA
>JBPBQH010000105.1:0-6889 GCA_050954685.1 Janthinobacterium lividum
AGGATTTAATTCCTAAACTGCCTACTAGGTCGATCATTATATTGGATAACGCAGCGTTCCATAAAAGTAAAGATATGCAGGAGCAAATCAAACAAGCAGGTCATACCCTTGAATATTTACCTGTTTACTCTCCAGATCCAAATCTTATCGAACCTAAATGGGCTCAGGCTAAATCTTTACTTCGTAAGCATTCCTGTGATATCGATACTCTCTTCAGAAACTTTAATCTGTAACATTTTTATGTTGCTTTGACTATAGTACTACGTAGTGGCTTAATTAGATTATAGGCTTCAATGCTTACCCCAGAATCTTGAAGACCTTGTGTAATATATTGAGAGAAATCCTTAATCACTGAGCCAACATCCTCATATTATGGATATAAGCTATGAAACAGTACTGCCTTTCTTAGCACATCGATCGTTTGTTTCTCCAGTTCCGTTAGGTGTGTTATTTCCAATATCCTCTAACGTACTAAGGCGATTAATCTTTTCTTCTGCCTACTCAAACAATTTACCAGCATAAGTGATAAACTCTTGCCATAGAGCTATAAAATTTCCATCATCCTCTACTATTGTAACATATCGTTCTTTGAACTGATACAGTTGATTAGTTTCTTGTGGTTCTTCTGGTGTCGCTATATCTTCTTCGATTTTACTTTGTGATGAAGTTCTAAATAAGCAATATAATTGCTTAACTTCTTTAGCGTACGGATAAAGGTTAGAAACCATTATGTTGTATCTAAGTGGTAGATCTAGTATATCAAAGATACCCTGTTCTAAAGATGTCGTGTTCTTAGATACTTCCAATGCATGCCAAAAATCCTTTGTAGTGATTTTAATGTTTTGCGTTTTCATTTCTTCAGTAAGCCAACGATTAATGACAGTTTTATGCTCTACAATATATTCATAATTCTTAGACGATATTAAGATCGAAGATGATCTAGACTTAAGACCTGCAAAAAGAAGATCTGCTCCTTCACCCTCAGCTATTTGCTTTACAAAAGGTCTTATACTATCAACAGCTGATTCAAAGTTCTCTTTGTTTGCTCGCAATTTATACGTCACACCATCAAAATCTTCATGTTCTCCTAGTAATTTTATGTCAAACAGGAGATTATAAATAGTGGAGTTTACCTTCAAAGCCTCAGCTATAGCTTTAGCTCCCACAGGACCTATCTTATTTTACCCCAAAGATTCAAAGTCTTGAGCAAGCAGTGCTCACTCTTCAAAGCCTCAGCCAGAGCTGCAGCACCCTCGTCACCTGTCCTATTTTATTCTCAAGATCCAAAGCTTTGAGTGAGCGATTAACCTCTAAAGCTGTAGCGCCCTCTTTACCTATCTTATTATCTTGAAGATACATATTAACGATAGAGCAATTAACCATCAAAGCCTTAGCCAAAACCTCAACTCCAATATCACTTATACTATTGATTCTAAGATCCACGATAATGATGAAGCTATTAATTGTCAAAGCCTCAGCCGAAGCTGCAGCTCCACTATTATCTATTCTATTGTATTTCAAGATTTACAGTAGTAATGGAGTGATTAATCTTCAAAGCCTCAGCTAGATATGAAGCACCTTCATCACCTATCTTATTACCCCAAAGATTCAAAATCTGGAGCGAGCAGTGCTCATTCTTCAAAGCTTCAGCTGTAACTTTAGTACTCTCGTCAATTATCTCGTTGCATGCAAGATTCAAAGTCTGGAGCAAGCAGTACTCACTTTTCAAAGCCTCAGCTAAGGCCGTAGCTCCAGCATCACCTATATGATTGCCTGCAAGAGCCACAGTAGTAATAGAGCTGATTAATCATCAAAGCCTCAGCTATGGCCGCAGCAACCTATTAATGCTATCTCGTGATGGTTTGATAATGATGCTTGTTCCAAACTTACGTAGATTCTGGCTGAGAAAATTAAACCCTTGCTCTACATGCACGATCTTAGTTTTTTCCGTTGATACAGTCAAGCCTCTTACCGCTAGAAACTCTTTTAGCATTGGTAACATTTATGATTCCAAAACTTCTCTATCTTTTCCTGTTATTACAAAGTCATCAGCATAACGTATTAGGTATACACCGCTTTTTTGACGCTTCTTGTTACCTTTAGGTCCAATGATGTTTTTGTTACATTGTTGCTAATTAATTTGATTCCAATGTGTTATTTCACTTTGACACTATCAGTATTAGTTCCTCCTCACGGATTCTTCTTCTCCCTTATGGGTGGGCTCGTTGTCCTAAACGCTTTACGCACCACATTACTGCCGATACGTAGTTTAGTAGGGTACAAATGGCAAAACACTTGGTTTAGTCAGAGTCCTTATCTGCTAAACAATTCAATCGGTGACTTCATGTCATACGAATGCTATGTCTACCCTAGGCCTAATATTTACCATAGTTTTATTTCCTAATTGACCGATGATTTTTGTTTTTTATACTACCCGCCATTTGAAACTTTCAATTCCAGAGTAAGTACAATTCATTAAAAGATTGTTGTATAGTAATGTATCATATACTACCTCCTTAGTACAGATGTACTGTGTCGATTAGACTGTAGAACATTCGCTACCATCTAAGTGATATTGTTGAAAGTTGCAGAATAGTATAAGTATTATAGAGAAAATAAATAAAAACTCGTTAAGTATTAAGCCCCAAGAATTTAGTTGATGGAAAGAAGGGTAAAAGTTGATCACACTAAGCTATATAGATGGGTAGAGGCATACTCAGGTGAATTAGTAAAACGCATTAGATATTATTCAAAGCCATATTGGCCATCATAGCATGTAGATGAAACATATCTCACAAGGGCCAGTGGAAATATTTATATAGAGCTGTTGATGGTAATGGTATAACAATTGACTTTTAGCTATCTCATGAGCAAAATACCAAATCAGCTATATATTTACTATCAAGAGGATTATCAAATCTATGCTTAGTTTCAAATCATTTCATACGGCTAATCGATGCATTAAAGGATTAGAAGCTATACTGATGGTTGTTAAAAACCAGGCACTTGGACTTACTAAGGACATACATGATCAAATCGGATTTATTCACAAATTATTTGGTGTTTACTCAGTTTAAGTACCACGAACTTATTTCTCTAAGTCAACCTTCCGCACTTCTTTTACCTGTTTGCAACAAGGCCAGAGATCGACTAAATAGGTGTCTCATTAAATATTTCAAGGATGAAGTACAAACTCAAGGCATAATTGAAAATTTTCAACCGAATAAGAGGGTATAGGATATCTTCATAAATTATAATGAGAAAATATGCATATGCTGCTTTTTATTTAGAAATTAAATATATTTAAATCTTAAATATTATTGATTAATCTATGTTATATATGTATTTTCACAAGTTAGTGACATCTTAAGTTTTGATAAATTAAAAATTAACATCAAAATTTCGCAAGATCTGTTGGAGGATAAAAATGACTTATGATAAAAATAATATAATAGCGAAAATTACCCGAGGCGAAATTCCTGCTAGGAAAATATATGAAGATGATACTATCTTAGCAGTACATGATATCAATCCTGTAGCTCCTATTCATATCTTAGTATTTCCTAAAGCTGAATATACTAACTTTGATGATTTTGTTAAGAGAGCCCAGGAAAAAGAGATAAGCAATTATTTTATTAAAATTAACGATATAGCACAAAAATTGGAGGTAACAAAAGGAAGTTACAGAATAGTGTCAAATATAGGGGCAAGATCTGGCCAAACTATTTTCCATTTCCATACTCATATTATAAGCGGAAGAGAAATAACAGAACTTGCAGGATAGAGAAATGAAAAAGTTTAATATAGCTGTCGTAGGTGCTACTGCGGATACAGGTATTGATATATTAAATACTTTAGCTGATCGAAAATTTCCAACCAGTAATGTATATGGTATATCTTCTAGTGGTTTGGTAGGTAAAGAAGTAAGCTTTGGAGATGAGATACTAAATGTGGTGGCTATAGATTCTGTTGATTTCTCGGATATAGATATCACATTTTTCGTGGCTGATGTTGAAAGTACTAATAAATACAGCCCTCAGGCTATTAAATACGGTGGCAACATAATCGTTGAGTCGGAATATCTAAAATTAGATTCTAGCGTGCCTATAATTGTCCCTGAAGTTAATTTAGCAGATGCTAAATTTTTAGCCAAAGGAAATATTATAGCTAATCCTTGTCCTATAGCTATTATGCTTAGCTTAGTACTGAAACCTCTTGATAATGCCTCTAAGATCAATAGATTGATAGTTTCGACCTACCAATCAGTATCAGATACCGGTAAGGCTGGTATGAACGAGCTATATAGCCAGACTAAAGGTAAATATGCTTTGGAAGAATTGCCACCTAAAGTCTTTTCTGAGCAAATCGCTTTTAATATATTGCCAAAGATTGGTAACTTTGACGAAAAAGGCTGCACGACTGAAGAACTAAAAATAGAGCACGAATTAAAAAAAATCATGGGTGTACACATTAGTTCAAGTATTACGTGTGTTAGAGTACCAGTATTTGTAGGTCATTGTATTTCTGTCAATGTTGAATTTGCAAGTGAATTATCTGCCTCAACGGCTGAAGAAATTTTAAGCGAGGCTGATGGAGTCTGTGTTCTCTCGCTCGAGAACGACATGAATTACATAACTCCTATACGAGTGGTAGGTGATGAACTAATTTATATTTCTCGGATCAGAAATGATATTAGCAAGGAAAATACTCTAAATTTGTGGATATCTGGCGATAATTTGCGTAAGGGCAAAGCTTTAAATGCTGTACAAATAGCGGAGGAGCTAATTAATAATTACTTGTAGATGAGTAATCTCAATTAGTATTATTTATTTGCAAATTTTAACTTTCAGGCTAAAATAAGATATAAAAAATTACTCATTTTAATTAAATAGATAGCAAAATTGTAGATATATCACAACGCTCATGTGAAATATTCTCGTTGTAGCCTAGCTGGGCTAGGGCTACCTCTTTATTGATTTTTTGATATAAATAAAATATTTGAAGCATAAGATGCAAAAAACTCTCAATTCACCAAATAGTAAAATAAACCATCTAGCAATCGCTTTAGCTGAGTGCAAATCAGCTTTTTGGACTACTTTTTGGTTTGCTTTTGTCATCAATTTATTGATGTTGATTACTCCGCTATATTCTTTACAAGTTCTAGATAGAGTTATTGGTAGTGGCAGTATCGAAACACTCATAATGCTATCTTTGGTCATAGGATTCATATATTTTGTCTATGGTTTGCTGCAAATTGCTCGGTCCTTTACTCTAATTAAGATCGGTGAATGGTTAGACAATAGGCTATCGCCAATAATATTTGGTCATGCTATTTCCGCCTCAGCTACTAGGATCAATATGGGGGCTAGCCAGTTACTTCGTGACTTTCAAACAGTAAAAACCTTTCTTACGAGTACAGGAATTAACACGATATTTGATGCTCCTTGGAGTATTATTTATATCATCGTCATTTTTATGATTCATCCATATATAGGAATTATAACGATAGTAGGTGCTATTATAATAGTATCAACTGCATTTTTTAATGCTATTGCCACCAATAAAACTCTCGGAGAAGCTACCGAATTCGCAATCAAGAGTCATGGCCAGGCCGATATTGCTAATAGAAATGCTGAAGTAGTCGAAGCTATGGGAATGATGAAAAATGTTACTAATAATTGGCATCAACTTAATGTAGCATCTTTGGCTAAACAGTCAACTGCTAGCTACCGTAACGGCGTAATATCAAATTTTTCAAGATTTATTCGTAACCTCATGCAAATGCTTGTTACAGGAGTCGGAGCTTACGTAGTTGTCTCAACAAGTGGTAGAGAGATGACTACTGGAGGTATGATCGCTAGCTCAATCATAGTAGGTAGAGCGCTGGCGCCTTTTGATAACGCAATAGAATTATGGAAAAGTATTAGCAATACTTTAAAATCGTACAAAAATATAAATCAATCATTTAGTAAATATTCACCTAGAGACGAGGCTATGCCGATATCGAATGTTAACGGTCTTATCACAATTGAGAATGTTTACTATTCTACCCCTTTGCCTGCAAATACTCCACCTTCACCTAACCCTAAATACATACTTAAAGATGTCTCATTTGTTGTCCAGCCTGGAGAAATTTTTGCAGTCATAGGACCTTCAGCTGCAGGAAAATCAACACTGGCTAAAGTAATGATAGGTGTCTGGAAGGCTGCTTCTGGTTCGATCAGACTAGATGGTGCGGAGATATATAATTGGAATAGAGAAAATTTTGGTTATCATGTCGGCTATTTACCTCAAGGTATAGAATTATTTAGCGGTAGTATAAAGCAAAACATTGCTAGAATGTTAGATGACGCTGATCCCGCTAAAGTAATTGCTGCAGCAAAAATCGCTGGTGCTCACGAAATGATATTACGATTCCCAGATGGATATGATTCTGATATAGGTACTGCTGGTTCTAGTTTATCTGGAGGGCAAAAACAAAGAATCGGACTAGCTAGAGCCTTTTATGGTAACCCGAAGTTTATAATTCTTGACGAACCTAATGCTAACTTGGATGAAGCTGGAGAAATTGCACTCTCTAATGCTTTAAAACAAGCAAAGGAACTGGGTATAAGTGTGATTGTTATTTCTCACAGACCTTCGGTACTATCAGTAGTTGATAAAATACTCGTTCTACAAGAAGGATGTGTAGTGGCGTGTGGAACTCAAGAAGAGATACATCAAAAAATTCAGATGTTAAAAAGTGGTAGTATCCACATCAATAACTAAATAAGCACTCAAATATGGACGCAGCAAATAATTCTGGTACTTCTAGCAAATTGCCTTCCCAGCAAATTAAAGCCAATCTAGGAGTTATTCAAAATAATCAGAACGAGCAACAACTCACTGC
>JBPBQH010000204.1:0-6887 GCA_050954685.1 Janthinobacterium lividum
ACTTCTGTCAGAGAATCAAAGTCTATCAAGAGCAAAACAAGCCTATAGCTTATATTGATGAGAGCGGTTTCGGACATGATATGCCAAGAACACACGGTTATGCTCCTAAGGGCCAAAGATGTTACAAGACACATGATTGGGGTGCAGGCGGTGGACTAACGTCATAGGAGCTTTGATAGTAAGCAATTGACTGACGGTAAGCTTATTTGATCAAACTATTAATAGGGAAGTCTTCAACAGTTGTGTTGAACAAGACCTATTACCTAAGCTACCGCAAGGAACTGTCGTTGTTATGGATAACCCTGCTTTTCATAAAGGTTCTACAATGCAAGAACAGATAAAAACAGCAGCTCACATTCTTGAATATCTCCCTCCTTATAGCCCTGATCTTAATCCAATCGAGCATAAATGGGCACATAGCTAAATATTTAAGACGTAAACATTCTTGTCACATTGATTCTCTTTTTAGACACTTTTGTACCTAACATTTTTATCCAGGATTAGCTATATGAGTTATTCATACACATACCTCCCTATACAATAAATTTTAAGACTTCATAAGTATCCTTCAGAGACATATGTGCAGTTTAGTAGTATAACTTGCTAGTACAGTGCAAAAGCTAACGATCTGTGCTATTTGAGCAGCAATAGCTGTCTTAAGACCCAAAAGGATCGACCTATGACAGCGAGGCGGCTTCTCATAAATTACAAAGAATAATTTGAACTAAACCAAAAATATAGGGTAAGATAATTAGTGAATAACAAAGCAGACGACAAAATTAAGTAAATATAGAAGTAAATTTATCAGCGATATTTACTATAGGCAACAATTAAGTAACAATTCAAATTAAACCTAAAATACAAAGCTAGACGATTGACAAACGACAAAGTAGACAATATATAACGCGAATTCAATAAATAATATACTATAGAAAAAACTATTAATGATAGCCAAACAATAATTATACAGATTTGATTTAATTTTTCCTAATTCTATATAGCTCCTCTAGTTGCTCATCTTCGGCTGCAATTATTTGTACTACAGATAGTTTTCTGTCATTACGTAAATCTTCCTATACGTAGCCAGAACCCTATTGCCTGCTTAGTAAAAATAGTAGTCTAGTTAATATATATATTTGACATCGAATCAATTAATTTTAATGCTTCTTCTTCCTGCCTTTGAAACAGATTTCTACCCATAATAGAGCCATTGCCTCCGCCCAACTTGATCGCTTCTACTTCTTCCAATATTTCTTTAGAACTTTTATTACTTCCTCCTGAGAACACTACTAACCGCTTGCCGTTGAAACAGCTTTGCACGACAGAAACAATACGACTTTCCAGGCTACTAATTACGATATTTTCTGAATTGTATATTCTTTTTGCCTCAGCAGAAAAAATATAAGCCGAAGGAACTTTTACTTTAATTATATTAGCTCCCAGTAATGCAGCCATATGTGCAGCATATGCGCAGACATCTAAGGCGGTTTCTCCTTCTTTAGTTAGGTCTTTACCTCTTGGATAACTCCAGATTACTACTGCAAGGCCGTAAGATTTTGCCTCTTTTGTAATCTCCCTTGCCTCTTCTATCATCTCAAGTGTTTTTCCAGAACCTGGATAGATAGTAAGACCCACTGCAGAGCACCCTAGGCGCAGAGCATCGCTTACTGAAGAAGTGACAGCTTGATCTGGTGATTCACTATTTTCAAACAATGAATTACTGCTATTCATTTTTAAAATAGTTGGTATTTGTCCAATAAATTTATCCACGCTAGCCTCTAAAAACCCTAAAGGAGCAGCGTAAGCGCTTAATCTGGCCTTTATTGCTAGATTAAAATGATAATCTGGATCGTAGCCGTAAGGGTTCTTAGCAAAACTTCTCACAGGACCGTGTTCCATGCCTTGATCCACTGGAAGAATGATTATTTTACCAGTACCGGCAAGGCGACCACTCATTAAAATATCATATATTTTGGATTTTACCCCTGGGTTTTCGCTACTGTAATTACCTAGAATTCTTTTAATTACTTGATTATCACCAGTCATCGGCTATCTTTAATAGTTTGCAATACTTCTTTAGCGTGATCATTAACATATACATCATTCCAGATGTGCTTAATCCTCTTCCGATTATCGAGTAAAAATGTTGTTCTACTGGTTCCCATATAAGTTTTGCCAACCATTAATTTTTCACCCCAAACTCCATATTTCTCACAAACATCTGAATGTTTATCAGAGACCAGATCAAAATCGAGACAATGTTCTTCGCTAAATTGTTGATGCGATTCTAGATCATCTTTTGATATTCCTATAATAATCGCTCCTAGTTCCTCAAATTGAGATTTTAATTTATTGAACTCATTAGCCTCTATAGTGCATCCTGGTGTGCTATCTTTCGGATAGAAATATAGTACAACAAACTTGTTTTTTAGTTCATATAATTTTTGGTCTGAATTTTCTTTTGTCAGTAGTTTAAAATCTGGTGCGTAGTCTCCGATATTTAAATTATTCATAACTCATTCCCTATTGATTTGATGATTATTTTAACTTCGTAACTAATTGATAATTGTCGCTGCTAATACGAATAATTTTAGTAGCAGCGTTATATATTATTGGATCATTTACTACGCCATGACCAAACTTCATGCTTTTATATACTGGAACTTGGGCTGTATTAGCAAAATCTTCTAGGACATTATTAGTTTCTGTTTTACAGTTATAGAGCTCACCAAATATTATAGCTTTTATATTATCAAACAACCCTGCATGTTTTAAGTGAAGTAGAATCCTATCTAGCTGGTAGGGATAGATGTTTATATCTTCTAGAAAAATAATTTTGCCGGTAGTGATAATTTGCCAAGGAGTACCTATGCTATTCTGCACTATAGTCAAGTTGCCACCGGTAAGAGTACCTTCGATAATTCCATTTTCTCTAGCTAGTGAGTTGATAGGTATGATTCCTCCTATTATGGACTTACTAACTTTACCAGATACTATATTTGCTATTTTAATGAAATTATCTCTATCCTTTTTATCATTTAAAAACTCAATCAATACAGGTCCGTGAATCGTTTTCCAGCCCCAGTTTTGTGAGAAAAATAGATGCAAGGCTGTAATATCACTATATCCTATGAAAAATTTTTCCTTATCAGGCTTGGCTAATAAAGATAATCTGGATATAAGCTTGGCTGAGCCGTACCCTCCCCTTAGAGACCATACGATATTTGAGGATTTATTGGTAATAGCGTCTTTTAGACACTCAAACCTTATATCATCTGAGGCGGAATGAGAAAGACTTGCCGGTGTGCTAATGCAGCGAGCGGGCAGCCTTAAATTTAGACCAGGAATTTTTTGCAAATCTTTGATAGTTTTAGCTTTAGATCCTGAAGCTGGGGCTATTACATCGATCTGCTGTTTTTTCAAACTATCGACAAATTCTAGGTTCTTTTCAACGAAAACATTTTTACCAAAAGCCGGTAAGGCGAAAAACATACATAATGCGAGTAATTTTTTCATTTATTATACACCTAAATCTTGCATTAACTTTAGTCGGTTATCTTTACTAAGAATGACCCTGTAGACTTGTACATTTTCTAGAACTCTTTGTACGTAGTTACGAGTTTCAGAATATGGGATCAATTCGATCCAGTCAACCACTTCGCGATAGTTCTTAAGTTCTCTTGGATCACCGAATCGTTTTATCCATTTATTGACACTACTAAAAGCTGCATTATAGGAAGCAAATGTCAGAATTAACGAGTTTGTGCGCTCGCCCATTAGTAGCCTTAGTTGATGAGTTCCAAGCTTTATGTTATAGGCTGGATCGCTAGTTAATCTTGGTATATCGCATTTGATATGAATAGCTTTAGCGGTACGACATGCTGTATCTTTTATTAATTGCATAAGTCCCATAGCTTTAGCGCTGCTTATAGCATATTGATTAAATACTGATTCTTGTCTAATAATGCTATAAGTTATAGCCGCTTCGATCGGAGAGTTGGAGATCTTGTAAGGCGTTGGGAAAGCATAATCTCTAAGGAATATATGTTGCTGAGAAGCATGTTTACCGAATTCGGTTATATAATAATTATTATTAGTAGCTTTGACTATTTGGGCAAGCCAAACAAGCTCCTCAGGACTAGCATGGCTTATTAAAGTTTTAGCATATAAATGAGCTAGTTCTTGTTTACCATATTTCAATAATAGTTTTGTTGCTCTGTATAGATCATTTTTTTCAATAGCTTTTTTATGATGTAATTCACCTTTGGGCATTTGAGGTAGGGATATCTTATTCTCTTTAAGTTCTAGGTGAGCTAGTTGGCCATAAAAAGTATAAGAGAAAATACTAGCTTCTTTGTAAAACTTATGAGATCTTTCCTTATCGCCCATAAATTCTAGAGTTCTGCCAAGCCAATATTTAGCTCGCGCCACGCTGATAGGCTTTTTAGCTATTTTTTGTAACTTCTGAAAATGTTCTAGAGCCAATTGTGGCTTTTTGAGAAATCTAAGAGTCAGCCACCCAGATAGCCATTCTGCTTCGCGAATATTCTCTTCATCAATAGCAAAATGCGTTGTAATAATTTTGTAGCTGCTTGCAAAATCTTTTTGATCGATAAATTCTCTAGCATAATATAGTTGAAGGCGACACCACTTCACTGCATGCATAGGATCGTTCTTAACTTTTCTAAATAGATAAATTGACCTACTATCTGGAGTCTCCTTTTTTTTAGAATTGAGATAGTAATATAATAAACTAGATGTGTAATATTCTGGTGACACACTTGTGAATAAAGTTTCCTTCGAGCTGATATTATCGATAGAGGCGATAGCAGCTCGGAAGGCTTTTTTATATCCATCTTTTACTAAATAAAGTGATCTTTGAGCTTCATTAATATTATTATTCCAGAGATGCTCGTCTATACGTTTTACATGATCTTCTTCATTTAAATATTTACTGAAGAGTTTTAAATAATCCTTCTCTTCGCTAATAGTGAAATTACTATATATCCAGCCATTTTTTATCACAGCCGCAGATTGTGGATCGTCCTTGAGAAGTTTAGCAGCAGCTAGCGCATAGTATTTAAATCCATTAGGAGTTTTGGGTTGATGAACGCTAAACCACTTTAAAATCGATCTTTTATCGGTGCTATCATCTAAATATTTCTCAGCTTTTTTCTCAAGTTTGGCAAGCCCAGGCCACTGGGGGTTATTTTGTATAAAATCTATGACCTCTTCAAAACTATTATTAATTTTAGCATCTAGAAATTTTTGTGATTTGACTATTTTTATTAGGGCCCTGTCTTTACTCTCTATGGCTAGTTTTTCGGCTAAGTACCAATCCTTATTATCGATACTATTAAATATACGAGCAGCAATTTCTTGTGCTGTAGCGTTGGTTACCAAGAAAGGAATAACTAAAATAATTGACAGTCTGCTTAAAAACTTCATAATCTTCCAAAAATTTAGCTGAAAATATAATTAATATAAGATAGAGGCATAACATATGAATAGAGCATTTATTTTCCCCGGTCAAGGGTCTCAAATTATCGGCATGGGCAAAGATTTTTACAATAATTTTTCATCAGCGAAAGAAACCTTTTTAGAAGTTGACGATGCATTACAATTCAAACTTAGTAATATTATATTTAATGGTTCTGATGAGGAGCTTACTTTAACTACAAATGCTCAGCCAGCCTTAATGACTGTATCTATGGCTATAATAAATACATTGAGAAGTGAAACCGGTCAGGCTATCGATAATTTATGTAATATAGTAGCCGGGCATTCGCTAGGCGAGTATAGTGCACTATGTGCTGTAGGTACCCTAAGCCTAAGAGATGCTGCAACTTTGTTACAGGTTAGGAGCAGGTCTATGCAAGAGGCTTGCGCTTACGGTATTGGTGCTATGGCAGCGTGCTTAGCTATAGATATTAAAATGCTTGAAAAAATAATTGAAGATAATATCATATCTGGGGTCTGCCAAGTTGCTAATGATAATATGATTGGTCAAATAGTTATTAGCGGTCATGAAAGTAACATAAATACTATGATCAAGATTTTAAAAGCAGCTGGTTATAGAGCTATTAAATTAAAAGTTAGCGCTCCTTTTCATTCTGAATTGATGAGGCCTGCGGAGATCAAAATGATAGAAGCTCTTGATAAAGTCACAATAAATATTCCGCAAGTTCCAATAATTTCAAACGTTACTGCTGCTCAGGCTACAGCCCCGATCATCATAAAAGATAATTTAATAAACCAAATTTGCGGGCGCGTAAGATGGCGTGAAACTATGGATAATCTATCTGACCTTGAGACAAATGAAATAATAGAAATAGGTTCAGGGAAGGTTTTAACAAATATGCTCAAAAAAATTGATAGCAACGTTAAAGCGACAACCATAAATAATATAGAAGAACTAAAAGGTTTTTTACATCAAAATTTTTGAATTATACCTAGGGCGTGTCATCAATTAAGGAGGATAATGGATGAAGCTAACGTAACACTATAGCTAAAGCAATATAAAAATGGTATAAGATAAATTATTATGACATATTCAATAGATTTCAGAAAGAAAGTACTTCAAGTTAGGAAAGAGAAAGGCTTAAGCATATTAAGAACGAGCGAGTTGTTTAAGATCAGTCCGACAAGTCTAATGAAGTGGAGTAAGAATATACTTCCTAAAGTGGAAAGAATAAAACCTGCAACGAAGATAGACATGGGTGCTCTTATAAATGATATAAAAGAAAGCCCTGATAGTTACCAATATGAAAGAGCGATTAGGTTTGGAGTTGGTACAAGGGCTATAGGTTATGCATTGAAGCGTTTACAGGTGACATATAAAAAAAACGCTAAATCATCCGCAAGCGAGAACCGCAGAACGTACTATC
>JBPBQH010000010.1:0-6676 GCA_050954685.1 Janthinobacterium lividum
TCTTATCTTATCTTGCGACGGCCTTTGAAGTTACTATTTGGCTTGATATGATTTTGAATAATTTCTGCTGGTTCCGTTACTGGTGATATTACTAGTTTCTTAGGCTTAGTAGCAACCTCAGAAGCACAATAAATAGCTGCAATAGATAAAAATGCAAAACAGGCGAAAAATATTGCTACCATAGATTGTCCTAAAACAGCTAGTAAAAGGGTCGTAAAACAAATAAAAGCTACGATTATTACAGCGCATACTCTACCAAACTTTGCGTTACGGCTTTGAGCTTCAGTACTCGCTATATCTAGTGCGTGACTATGGTGTTGCTCGTTCTCAGACATCTCCATTATACGAGCAAGCGTGCCTGGATATATATCCTCAAATTCTGTGATTAAATCGATTGGTGGCAAAATGTGAGAAAATTTCTTCTGGTAATTCTCGCTATTAGTGTCGCGTTTATTCGGTATACTAGCGTAGCCTTTGTTCAGTTTAATATCTTTATTGAAGAAATTTTTGATCTCTTTCATATCCATCTTTTAATTTATTAAGGGCTTTAGCTATATTTTCTTCCGTACTACTAAAATAGTTTATTAATTTTATATTTCTATTTTTTTTAAGCTTAATTGCACCAAAATTAAATACACTCCAAAAGCCTATTGAAAAACTTCTCATAATCGATTCATTCATTAATCTACTTCTAAAAAATTAGATTTTGGAATATAGGGTTCGCCTCTGAAATTTACCGCATTATTAAATTTATTGCAACAAGTTATGAACTCTTTATCACATCCAGCAATTAATATCACTCTCGTGTTATTTTTTAAGTCATTACTAATTACTCGGTCTATATGAAAAGTGCTTCCATTAGAATTTAATATTTTAGCCTCAAATTGACTACCAACTATACGAGCAGTACCCTCTACAAAATAGCCATTTTCTTGCTTCACATCTGCAACTTCAATCGTTTTGTTAGTTAAATTTAAAATCTGATATTCGTGACTATATAGGTTTTTGTCAGCTCTACATTTTGCATCACCAAATTTAGCTCTACAAGTCTTGCTGAAATTATTTATTATTGATTGATCATATCTAATAGAAAGGGGCTGCATGTAAATTTCAAAATTTAGATCATATTTTATATATTGAGTACAGCTATAAGTAACATAAGGATTCATCGCATTTTTTGAAAAGATCGAAATTTCTATTAAGGCATCTCTCATATCAATAAAATTATTAATTGCTCCTAGCTCAAATATCCCACCCAAAATTATACAATCTGATCCTGAATCATTGAACGAGCCCTTTATTATCCTCAAGCCAGAAGCAGGAAGATAAGATATGCTTTCATGATCTATTATTTTAGCTGCAGAAGTAAGAAAAAACTTATCTGAACTTGCTAAACTTATTTTAAAACAGTAACTAAAACTGTCATATTTATTAGATACGGCAGGCCATGTTCTGCTCATTCTGTTACCTCCGTTAATTCGAAGTCTTCAAGACGAATTGATCCATTATCTTCTTGGTGATAGGCAAAAGAGTCAGCAGCAAATCTTACCATCACATCAAATGTAAAATCAGCTTGTAAAATTTGCTCCACCTTTGCATCAATATCTATTTTGACTATACCTTTTGAGTAATCAACGTTTGCCTCTATAATCTCGTTATCTAAATATATTTTGACACTATCAACTACTGGCTTAGTAATTATTCTTGAATAAGGCGATATTTGGTCATCGTAAGATTTAATTAACTGGAATGATCGGTAATGAATATTTTGCTGCTCTACGATTTGCTTAGAAACTTTACAATCAGCCTGATCACGAAATCTGAAGGAAGTATTTTTACCTCTTCTGGCTCTGAAAAAAGCATTAAATTCTTCAAATTCTGCTATACTAAGGCAACAATCTTTTATAATATATCTTTGCCTAGCATATTCTTGGTCTAAATTCCTTATCTCTCTACCAGAGAGAGTTGAAGCAATCGATGAGGAAAATTGAGGGCTACCTATAGCAAATATACTGATAAATTTAGGTAAAATAGTATCGTGGAAACTCATAGATTACTCCCCTCTCTTGATTAAAGCTTTATATTTTATGGATAATTTATTTGATATCAGGTCACGGGACTGATCGAAATCTAGAACTGAAGCTTTAATAGCTGAAACCATGTAATCACCAAACTGACAATTTTCAGATATTAGTGAACTCGTAATTTTATCTAATAAAGAATAGGAAATATTTTGATTCTTTTCTCTAGTAAAAATGCATACCTCAAATTCAATATTATACATATTGCAATTAAATTTTGAGCAATCAATTACTTTTATAATGTTGATAAGCAAAAAAGGGTGCTTCGCATCCTGAGTCGGTGCAATATATACTGAATTTACTTTGGCAGATATATCAGCATTGCCCGATAAGAGGTAATATATTTGCATTTTAAAATCATGAATAAAGTTAGCAAACATATTATATTTCCATAGCTATTATCTTAAGTAATCTGCCTTGTTCTTTAATATTTATAATTCTTTTAATCTCAAAAGTTCTGGCCTTGAAAATAATACGCATCTTTATATTTATCCCCTCTATAAATCTCGTTATAAATAGGAAAAAACCTTCGGTAATTATATGACCGAAATTTAATCCCTCTATAGATTCAAACTTATTTTCAGATATAGCTATTATTTCAGCAAAGGTCTTCGATGTATCTTGCCAGACTTCTGGAGCGATATCGTTGGTAGCTAGGTTTTTAGAAAAAGTAATTTCATGC
Organism: Janthinobacterium lividum; assembly: GCA_050954685.1. Classification (GTDB taxonomy): domain Bacteria; phylum Pseudomonadota; class Alphaproteobacteria; order Rickettsiales; family Rickettsiaceae; genus JBPBQH01. Next base: position 2,764 of record JBPBQH010000010.1, read on the forward strand.
TTTAATCTTGCCGCAAGTTGTTTTTTGCTATTTTGCATCTTTAAACCCTTATTTTTTTATATGGCAGATATAAGTTCTTGCTTTCATTACTTAGAATGGAAGTACTCTCGCCTTCGCGGTCATACATTTCACAAACATGCAACAAAATGCCTTGTTTTATCGAGCATGGTATTGCAGACGCCTTAAAACCAGCAATATACTTTACTGTCAGCTCATTATTAGAAATTGGTCTTTGCAAATAAAGTGATGAACGCTCAAAATCCATATAATATTGATCATTAGCTAGTGCAAATGAGAGATTTGCTTTACCCAGAGAGACGCTTACTAATTTTCTAATAGGACTATACTTCAAGGCAAATTTTTCCTCTTCAAGATTAGAGACAAACGTTATTTCTCTAGATAGTAGACAAAGGCTTGTAAAATTTTCTGCTACATTAATGGCAGTCTCTGTTAAACTTTTTATTAGATCGTCATCATACGTATGAGATACGCGGAGGTAATTTTTTACCTGATCAAGGCTCCATATTTTTTGAGGTCTACATCTAGTTATTTCGAAATTATTTTTTTTAAACATTTTCTCTCTCGAATCAAAGATTGAAGTTAGGCACCAAGTAGGAGATGAACTTTGCTCAGTGCCTAAGGTTAGTTAAGAGTGATAATTATATAGAGAATTTGGCAAGGACTATAGCTTTAGGATCGACTATGTCACCCCCTACTCGTTTTACAGCATAAAATTTGACAAATGGTTTATCAGTATAGGGGTCTCGCATAATACTAATACCAGTACGGTCAATAATTTTATATCCAGCTTTGAAATCACCAATCGCAATTGCACGTTTATTTTCACCAATAGCTGGCATCTCAGCACAGCAGACTACAGGAATACCAAAAATTGTTTGTTTGATATTATCGCTCAAAGAAGGCTGCCATATAAACCTGCCAGTACTATCTTTGAGCTTTTGAATTGCCGATAAGGTAGTACGGTTCATCAAAAAGGTGGCGTTGGGCAAATAACTCTCATGTAAAGAATTAATCAAACCAATCAGCAACTCTGGAATCACTTCCTTACCAGCATCAACCTCTTTAATGTTAGAATTATTGCTTAAAATCCCTACCGGCTTCTTATTGCCGTCTCCATTAATGAATGCATAGTTTTCAGTTCTTAAAAAATTATCCTTTAATCTCTCAATTAGCCAATTTTCGATTCCAATAGCAGAATCATCAATAAGTCTTTGAGTGGCCTTAGGTTGAGCAAAAACTTCATGAACTATAATTCTTTTTTGAACTAATTTGGGCGTAGCACTATCATTCCTATCTTCGGTCTCTCCCACCCAACCACAGGCAAACTTGTCCTCCTCAATCACTATATCGAGCGCATTTGTAGATATGGTCTCAACTGATGCTAATTGACGCATTGGCGATTGTGTGGTCAGTCCTCCTAGTACCTTATTATATAAAGTAGGTACCAACAACACTCCCCCTTCGTTATTATTACCGCTTAGAGATTTAGTAATCAGCTCAGAACTAGTAATCCCTTTCCTGATATAATCATTAAACAATGCTCCGTGTCCTGCTATAGTATCTCCTAAATCCATTTCAGGCCTTGCTAAAAAAGTATGTATATTATTTATCTCATCCTCTAACTTATCGATTTTTTTTAAAGTAAGTTCTGTATTCATTTTTGCCTCCTTAAAGTTTTGCTTGAGATTATTATTTTCGCTATGACCTTCAATTTGAGCAAAATTATTAGCTGGAAAGGTTACTATACTTATCTCAATTAACTCTGCTGCTGAAATTATTCTTTGACCTATTTCGTTATAATTTGAAGAGATAATGTTAAAACCTATACTGAAAGAATTAACAGCACCCTGCTTTATTAGCTCTATAGCCTCCTTACCGAAAGTAATATTATTATTTATTACTGCTTCAACTTTTAGCCCATAATTGTCTTCAGTTAGAATGTTAATTACACCAATCGGTTTTGATCTGTCGTGTTGCCACAAAAATTTAATATTTTTGCTTTCTACCCCAGAAAATGCCCCTTTTATCAATATGTCGTTATCTTGATCTGCGACTCCAAAAACACTAACATAGCCAGAAATTGTGAAATTTTTTTCCTGAGCAGATTTTATAACAAATTTTTGATTTACTTTATTTTGCATCTATCTCCCTCCTTACTTTACTAAAGCAATATGGGTATATAATAAATACCCTCTAGCACTAAGGGCTAATTTCACCTTAAGTCGAAGAAAAGATTAATAGATCTACCGAGAATATTGGAGCTGGAGAGGTAATGCGTGAGGTAATATTCCAGCGAGTATAATTTATGGCAACATGACGCGTAGGCTATAACTTGCAAGCTTTGAGCGTCAGTGAAATTGTTATTTTGGTTTTCTTAAATATGCAGGTATATCATGTATCTCTGACTCGCTATTGGGCTGAGAGACTTCAGGACTCCTTGGATATTCTGGAAAATTATTTTGGTTTTGGCTTGGTTTGTCACTAGCCTTTAGCGAGTTCCACATTCTACTGAATAACGAAGATTTTGGTGGTTCTTGCTGTACTAATGTTGGTTTATGGACAAAATTCTGTGATGGCCCGTTATAAGGATAGTTCTGCTCTTTCATCTTAGGAGGTTCTTGAACTGCTACTTGAGGAAGGATCTGCTCGGTGTAGGAATTTTGGTCTTCAGAAACTGAATTTTCTACGAAATCTGGCCTTTCTTTACTCTCATTTTCTAGATTAATACTTACATTATTTTCAGTTCTTTGCTTAATAACGGATTCTGGCTTATTAACAATCGTTTTTGGAGCTTTAACGTCTATACCAGTGGCTACTACCGAAACTCTAATAATTCCTTCAAGTTCAGGATTGCAAGTGGAGCCAAAAATAATATTAGCTTCGCTATCTTCAACCTCCCTTCTAATTCTATTAGCTGCTGCATCGACTTCATAAAGCGTCATGTCTTTGCCACCAGTAATATTTATTAACACTCCTTTGGCTCCCTTCATCGTATTTTGATCGAGTAACGGATTCGAAATAGCAGCCTCAGCAGCATTGATAGCTCTATCTTGTCCAGACGCTTCGCCTGTGCCCATCATAGCCTTACCCATTTCACTCATGACGCTACGAATATCAGCAAAATCGAGATTGATCAACCCAGGCATAGTCATAAGATCAGTAACTCCTCTAACCCCAGCATGCAAGACATTATCGGCTATTTTAAAAGCATCTTCAAATGAAGTGTTTTCATTAGCAACACTGAACAAATTTTGATTAGGAATCACAATTAGGGTATCTACAAATTTGTGGAGCTCTTTAAGCCCTTCGTCGGCAGTTTTCATCCTAAGTCCACCTTCAAACTGGAAAGGCATAGTTACTACACCAACCGTAAGAATACCGAGCTCTTTAGCAATTTTCGCCACGATAGGTGATGAACCAGTACCTGTACCACCTCCCATACCCGCAGTTACAAAAACCATGTTACTACCCTCTAGGCAGCCTCTAATTTCATCACTAGATTCTTCTGCTGCTAGCCTGCCTACCTCAGCAGAAGCACCGGCACCCAGGCCCTTGGTAAGAATTGCCCCAAGCTGAATTTTGTTCTCACATAAAGAATGCTCAAGAGCTTGCGCATCAGTATTGGCTACTATAAAATTGGCTCCTTCAAGTCTGGCCGTTAACATATTATTGACAGCGTTGCCGCCTGCGCCACCGACACCAAAAACAGTGATTACAGGTTTTAGAATAACTTTCTCGGGTGCTTTAAAATTTATAGACATATAGTGTTAACCTTCAGAGATTGATATCTTATTTTTTTAGTATAATCAAAGCCAAATAAATTTCTACAAATTAATTAAATTATTGTAATTATAGTCGCACAATTGTTGTAGGTTAATTATTTAACTATAAA
>JBPBQH010000011.1:0-6653 GCA_050954685.1 Janthinobacterium lividum
GTCAAATGGTCTGGTACTATTATGAATGCAAAATTTGATATTCTATCCGATCATGAGATTAGATTAGGCGATCTAGTTATTGTAAAAGCAATAGATGGTAATATATTAATTTGTCACAAATTAGAGGTTTAGAAAAAATACTAGCTAAAGTTTTATACTAATTATTATTCTGCACAATAATTGTTATAGATTATGCTAGGCTTTAAATTTTCTAAATATTTTTTGCAGAAAGAGATTTAAATATATGTTGCGTAAAATTGTCATAATTATATCATTATCGCTATTATTTATAGCTCGACTGCAAGCTCAAATATTGCCTATATACTCTATAGAATCTTCTGAATTTGCAAATCTTAAGAAAACTATAGATTCTAATAGTTTAGTTCTAATCAACATTGATAATATCTTAATTACTCCTAAATCTAAAATGTTTCTGTACCGAAATAATCCACAACGTTCTTTTTTCAACATTTTAGTAGATCTTGCGAAATCTAAGCCTCACTTCAATGAACCTCTGAAGATTTTGCTTAAGGAAAGACAAATGGGTTTAGTTGAGCAAGGATGGCCTAAGCTTATTAAGATATTAAGATCCAGGGGTACTTATATATTTGGTCTTAGTGATATAGATCACAAAATATGTGATTTGATTGTGGACATCGAAAAGTGGCGCTATGATCAATTAACGCAATTAAATATTCATTTCCAGGAGGAGATAGCTAATGAACATTTTATTTTACTGGATCATTCAAGTTACAAATCGCCAATATTTTACAAAGGAATTATTTCAACTGGTTCATCTAATTATGAAGAAACTATAATGAATTTCTTAAGAATTAATAATATTTTCCCCAATAAAATTATCATTTTTGATGATGAAATCGATCGTTTAAAAGCTATTAAACTTTCGTTAAGCAGATTTGATATAGATTTTTACGGTATTCATTATCTAGGATTGCAGGAAATCAGTGGCGTAGCAAATGAAGAGCTAATTAGATTTCAGCAAGATATGCTGCTGAGCCAAAGTAAATGGCTAGAAGACGATGAAGCCGAGCAATTACTTAGAGATTCAAAGCAATAATACTCCGCTTTCTTGGGCTATTTATCCTCCCTAGAGTCTTTGAGGCACCTGAGAGCAAACTTTATAACATCATTTAAATTGTCCTTAGTATAAGTGGAAATTTTAAAGACATTGCTGCTTGTAAACCGAGCAAGAGAGGCTGCTTTTTCTGATATTTCCTGCTCAGAAAGAACATCACATTTATTGAGACAAATTATTTCAATTTTGCTCTTTAATAACTCGGAATAGGATTCTAGTTCTGATCTTATAGTTTCATAAGATTTTACTACATCTTCTGATGTACCATCAATAAGGTGGATAAGCACTTCGCAACGTTCAATATGCTTAAGGAATTTATCACCAAGACCACATCCCTCACTAGCTCCTTCAATAAGGCCTGGAATATCTGCTAGAACAAACTCTTCTTCGCCAACATAAACCACACCCAGACCTGGGCTTAAAGTAGTAAAAGGATAATCAGCAATTTTAGGTTTAGCTGAGGTGGTAGCTGCTAAGAAAGTTGATTTTCCAGCATTAGGAAACCCGATTAGTCCTACATCTGATAGTAGCTTAAGTTTGATCCAAACCCAAAGTTCCTGACCCACTTCTCCATCTGTCCTGCGTCTTGGAGCTTGATTAATTGAAGATTTAAAATGTATGTTGCCAAGCCCGCCTTTACCACCTTTTAATATTTCAAACTGCTGGTTATCGGCAACGAAATCGTATAATCGCAGACCCTCTTCTGTGAAAATTTGAGTTCCAATCGGCACTTGCAGAATCATGGCTGCTCTTGACTTTCCACTTCTGTTGGCACCTTTACCCTGCTCACCATTTTCACCTTTGAAATGTTGCTTATATCTGTAATTTAACAGTGTATTTATATGTGAATTACTCTCAAAAATGATAGTACTACCCTTGCCACCATCTCCTCCATCTGGACCACCCATATCTTCATATTTCTCGCGGCGAAAGCTAATACATCCGTTACCGCCATCGCCTGCTTTTAAGTATATTTTTGCTTCATCTATGAAATGCATTATCGACTTTATTGAATTAGTTTTATCTTGAGTACAATATATAACATAATATCCACTATATGGAAGCCTAATTGCAAACTTTTCGAAGATCACGCCCTTTGTTATTAATTTCAAACAAATTCGCTTTACAAAAAACTTATAGCTAGGTGGTAAGAATATCAGCGAATGAACTCAAGATAAAGAATCTAATGATAGACTTGGATAACTGACTACGTATACTATATTAATGCAGAAGGCTTGCGATATGCAAGCCTTCTGGTATCTATATTTTTATAACAAGAATTACAAGTTTAAATATTATAGATCGAACTTAACACCTGCCATCAAGTTATGACCTCTATAGTGGGCTCTTTTCCCATCAGGAGAATCTTTATATTTGCCGACTTTACCATAATCTCTCCATGAATATGCAAGCTCAGCTTTGACACCATCTGCAACTTCGCCAGTAGCGCCAAGTGTTAATTGATACGCAAAGTTAGTTGCATTTTTTGTTGAAGCGCTAGCGGCTATAAAAGGAGATGCTGTAATATTTACTTTATCCTTTACTTGTGAAAAGCCAACACCAGCACCCGCAAATATTCCTGCAACGCTAACATCAAACATGTCGATATAGGCATTTACCATTAATGCTCCAATATTAGCTTTACGTTTTATATTTACTCCTGGAGTGGTTTCAGTTGGACGAGCAGGATCGGCTGTACCTGAGGCTGTACCTGATCCTTTTAATATAGGATTAGATATCACCTCTAGCGTTAGATCTGTTCTAAGATTATTCATAGCATAATAACCGACGCCGACTATAAATATAGGCGCAGTTTTAGACTTAGATTTAACGCCATGCTCTGTAAATTTTTGCATTCTATTAGCGCCGACATTAACTTTTGCATAAAACATATTCCCTGAACTTATATCCATTTCAGCGAGTGCACTTGAAGAAAGAGCAGCAGTTGTTGCTGCAATCATTACTAATTTTTTCATAACTATCTCTTTAATACATTCTATTAATGTAGAAGGCTTGCATATTGCGAGCCTTCTAGTATCTATATTTCTGTAACAAAAGTTGCAAGTTTAAATATTATAGATCGAACTTAACACCTGCCATCAAGTTATGACCTTTATAGTGAATTTTTTTGAAGCTGGTATTGTTAGCTTTAAAATTGCCAGTTTTACCGTAGTCTCTCCATGAATATGCAAGTTCAGCTTTAACATTAGGAGCAATTTCACCAGTGCCACCTATAGTTAACTGGTATGCAAAATTAGTTGCTTTCTTTGTTGAGTCTGCAGTCAACACATTTGCAGAAGATAATTCTGTATACTTGTCTTTTACTTGTGAAACACCTATGCCTGCACCTGCAAATATTCCTGCAACGCTAACATCAAACATATCGACATAAGCATTAGCCATTAATGCACCTATTGTACCTTTGTGTTTACTGGAAGCTGTAGTACCGAGAACATTCATTCCTGACCCTTTCAATTGAGGGTTAGATACCACCTCAAATGTTAGATCTGTTCTAAGATTATCCATAGCATAGTAACCAACACCAACCATGAATATAGGTGCAGTTTTAGGTTTTGCTTTGATACCATTAAGGCTAATTTTTTGCATTCTATTAGCACCAACGTTAACTTTTGCATAAAATATATTTTCTGAACTCATGTCCATTTCAGCGAATGCGCTTGAAGAAAGAGCGGCAGTTGTTGCTGCAATCATTAGTAACTTTTTCATAAACTATCTCCTTATTATTAGCTTAAATTATTTAAGCTGTTTGGTTTAAAATGATTTAAGCAGGTGCGATCACGTAATTCTTGATAAATTGCTGCATCTCTGCTTAACATATCGAGATATCTATCAGTCTTATTTGATAATTCATAGCTTCGATGTAAAACTGCATCTAAAAAAATGCTTCTATTAACAAGTGCGTGATATATTAGCAACAAAAAGACTCTATAGTTAATTTTTAGAAACTTCCTTTATGTCATGTATTTCTTAAATTTATCTTTTTCATATTTATGTTTCTCAGCACCTTGTAGAGCTGGCTTTATTGCCGTAATATTTGGCCATATTGCCGAGAAATCTTTTGCTCTCTCGATCCAATCTATTAACTCGGCAGACTCTGGTTTGATAGCATCTATAGGGCATTCTGGCTCACATACCCCACAATCTATGCATTCTTCAGGATTTATAACGAGCATTAGTTCGCCTTCGTAGAAGCAGTCGACTGGGCAGACTTCTACGCAGGTTGTGTATTTGCACTTCACGCATTCGTCGGTTACAACGTAAGTCATAAATAACTCATAATATTAAATATTTTTAACAATTATTTTTAACAATGTTTTAGTTCTTAAGATTAATATTACTAAAAAATAGCAAATAAAGCTGCCAAACATCAGTATTAAAGGCAATAACATAGAAATATGTATAGAGGGTCCACCAGACTTCAATATACTAGCGTCTTGATGCAAGCTATACCATAAATTAACAGAAAATTTGACTATAGGTACATTTATGAAGCCAATCAAAGCAATCACCGAAGCTGGCTTTTCTGCACGTCTTAAATTATCGCCACTATTAACTACTGCAATATATGTCATATAAAATAGAAATAATATAAGCATTGAAGTTAGTCTTGCGTCCCATACCCACCAAGTGCCCCAAATTGGTTTGCCCCAAAGAGAGCCAGTAACTAAAGTTATTATAGCAAAACTTGCACCAATTGGTGCTGAAGCTATAGCAAATATGTAAGTCAACCTAGTCTTCCATATCAAATTAGAAAAACTGCATAGAGCTATAAATACATATATTCCTAGTGACATCCAGGCTGATGGTACATGAATATACATAACACGCACCATTTCGCCTTGCTGATAATCAATGGGTGAGGCAAACAATGCTTGGTATAAGCCAAAAGCAGTTAGGACTAGCATCGTAATCACTAAGAGTGGCAACAGCCTAGAAGAAACTTTGTTAAAATTATGAGGATTTAGTAGTTTAATTATCATTTAATTACAATAGCAGATAAGATACGTTGAGTATTACTAACATTTTGATGATTACTTCTTCTATAACTCGGATATTTATCCTGCATATCATAGGTATTCTCATTGATCATCAATATATCAGATATTCCTACTTCTTTAAGGTGCCATTCTACAAATCCTGGCAAGTTAAACAAGTAGCGATTTGAGTGTTTGACAGCTGTAAAAAATTTGCTGTAATTTTTTTGCTGGTTAACGAAATCTTGATAATATAAATGATCAACTTCATATGAGAATTGCTGTATTGCGGGACCGACTATCGCTTTTATATTTTTTACCCCTTTGTTTTTGAGAGCTACAACTAAATTATCTATTATACCTGCTTTAGCTCCCCTCCATCCGCAATGTGCTGCACCAATAGCACTACCTTCTTCGCAACTAAGTAGCACTGGCACGCAGTCTGCAGTTAAGACGGCTAATGCTAGCCCTCTTTCTGTAGTAATAGAGGCGTCACCCGACGGCTTAACGTTACCAAATTCCATTTGATCTGCATCTATCACAACATTGCCATGTATCTGATTTAAGATCAGCAAATTGCTACATTTTAGAGCCAATTTTATTGCTGCTAAATTTTCTCCAATCTTAGTTAGTTTTTTTACATCATCAGTTTTATTATCGTAGTAGATGTGGGAGGATTGTTTGAAACTCTTATCAAAAACTTTAAAATACACTCTATCTTTTATTAAAGCAGTTAACATGCACAAAATCTTGGTTAATTCACTAACTAAACTATCAGATGATCTACAGAAAAACAATCTATTAGAAAAACTATCTAAGACTTTTAAAGCTTATTATAACGTCATACCCAGATTTGGAGTGGAGCTCGAATTCTATCTTAGTGAGAATATTGATATCGAACGATTTAAACATCTAATGTCTATAGATGTAAAAAAGGAAAGGGGAATTAATCAGTACGAAATTGTCGTGGCTCCTTCAAGCGATCTAACAAATTATGCCTTTCAAATTACTGCTCTAAAACAAAAAATAAAAGATATATCGGAAGAATTAGCAGGGGTAGCAAATCTGGCAGCAAAGCCATTCATTAATGATTACGGCAATAGCATTCATTTCAATTTAAGTATAGGTAACAAAATCGATTTACTTACAGAAGCAGCAAGAAATCTATGTCATTACATGTTGGATACTTACTATATATTTATGCCAGAAAAAGAGGATTATTTACGAAGCATTGCTGGTTTTCTTGCGCCCACTCACGTTTGTTACGGTGGCAATAATAGAACTGTAGCTATTAGAATTCCAAATTCTTTTCCTTTGCGACTAGAGCATCGACTCTCAAGTCCAAATGTTGACCCTTATTTAGCAATGACAACAATCTTGCATTCCATATTGCTTGGTTTGCAATCTGCTAGAACTACAGATAGCTTTTCTAAGATATACGGAAACGCTTATGATACACAATATAAACTAATGAAGTTACCTAGTTCTATAGAACAAGCTATTAGTCTGTTTAAGATCAACTTTTTTGAAAAAGAACTATATTAATACATAAACTATTTTTA
>JBPBQH010000106.1:0-6647 GCA_050954685.1 Janthinobacterium lividum
TAAATAATTAAAATAGATCAACTGTGAAAATTATAATATTAAACATGCTTTTCGATATGCTCTTAATAATTAATTTTTACCGTTTCCAGCTTGCTATTAAGAAGAGTAATAACTTCAGAAGTAATGTTAAGTTTTACATCAGCAAATAGAACTTGAGAACTAGGTAATGCGACATTAAAATTATATTTTTTAGCAAATTCATTTATAATTTCTATTGTAACTTCATTAACTTTAGCAACTGCCGTTGAGTGAGCTTGCTCTAAGCGAGATTTTTTTCCTTGTATTAGCTTTTGCGTTTCATTGACTTTAGCGTTAAAAAGATCAACTTCTCCTTTGAAAACTGACTCACTAACAATATTTTGTTTCTTAACTAGTTCAGCTTCAATTTTTTTGAATTCAGTCTCTTTCAAGGTGATATATTCTTGAATATCTTTCGTAATTGTGTCTATGGAATTTTTGATGCTTTGTATAGCGGTAGAATTTTCTAAAATTAATTGGACATCAACTACCGCTATTTTGACTTCAAAATTATGTTCTTCACTAGTAGTAGCTTGAACCTTCTGGCTAGTACTAATTACTAGAAAAAAGATTAGTAGGAGAATTCTAGAATGTTTTATAATCATCTACATATATAATTTATGATTAAAGATGTGTAGAGAACTTCAAATGAATATGTTGAGTATCATCATACCTTTTTCTTTTTATAGGTATAGCCCAATCGACTCTAATTGGGGCGAATCTAGTAACCCAAATTAAGCCAGCTCCTAGAGATGCGCGTATAGATTTGTCATCATAAAATTCACTTTTACTGTATTTACTTTTAGAATTCAGCTTTAGCCCCCAAACGCTGCCCATATCAGCAAAAACGGCACCGGTAAGACTAAATTCTTCTGGCAAACCTAGAGGAAAATTTAGTTCTGTCGTTAAGGCATAGAAATCTTGCCCACCTAATCCTTCGTCACTCCTTTTATCTCTTGGCCCTATTCCACCACTAGCAAAACCTCTTAGCGAGTAATCACCTAAGTTGAATCTATCAGATATTCTGACTGTTTTGCCTCCAACTCCTCTTATATCCCCTGCACTACCTGATAATTTCAGAGTTAGCTTATTATTTATAAAAGATTTAAAATATTTCCCATCTAGTTCGTGCTTTAGATATTTATTATTTCCACCGATACCTGCATATTCCTGAGTACCGCTTACGATATAGCCATTTTTGGGTATAACGCGACTGTCAGTTTGGTCATAAGCTATTGTATGTCCAATAGAAGAAGTAGTGAATTTGCCCATTTGCTCAACTAGAAATCTTGAGCTACTTTCTGGTGGACCGCTTAAATCATCTCTCTTAATCGTGTATTCTATTTGGTGACTTAAATCTTCATAGATATCGTATCCAAAGGAAGTAGTCAGGCCTAAAGATTTTAAAGTATAGTTTTGTTCTGTCTCGCCCCAACCACCGCTTCTTCCACTATAATTATTAAAAGCATTAAAGCCAAGCGATAGATCTTTATCTAAAAAGCGCGGCTCCGTAATTCCTAAATAATAATTTGTATTTTTTTTGCCTGCGCTAATTCCAGCGGAAAGATATCTACCAGTTCCTACAAGGTTACGTTCCAGGAAAGATACTCTACCAAAAAGTCCTCCAGCCGTACCATAACCAACATCTAAACCTATTGCAGAGGTGGATTTCTCTTGTACTTCAATATCTATATTATACTTATCTCGTTGGTTAGTTGGAACAATATTAGTTGATACTCTTTCAAAATAGTCCAAGTTTCTTAAATTTTGTTCACCCTTAACTATGTATGCACGATTGAACAAATCGCCTTCCGCAATTTTAAATTCGCGCCTTATAACTCTATCTTCGGTTTTAAGATTTCCATCAATATTGATCTGACCTATAAAAATTTTATCAGCCTTATCTATCAAAAAGCTCACATCTGCGAGTCTAGTACTAACACTTTTGTTACCTAATACGGGCTCAACACTAACTTGCGGATATCCCAAGCTTGCTAATCTTTCCGTGATCTTTTCTGCAATCGTATCAAGCGCTTTCATGTTAAAGACTTGACCAGATTCAATATTTATTAATTTTTCTATTAATTTATCATCTATTGCAGCTAATTTATTGTCGATTTTTATGTTGCCAAATTTATACTTTTCACCTTCTTCTACAGAATAAGTAATTTCAAAATTCTCCTTAGTTGGCGAAAGTTCAGCGACTGCAGAAATAACTCTACAATCTATAAAGCCGATGGATTGATAAAATTCTTTTAATAACTCCTTGTCGTAGTCTATACGATCTGGATCATAAGTGTCATTAGTTTCCAGAAAGCTGAACCACCTTGATTCTTTGGTTAAAATTACGGTTTTTAACTCGCTATCTCTATAATTTTCGTTTCCGATAAAGTAAATTCTTCTAATGCTAGTTTTAGGCCCTTCAGCGATTTCAAATATTATTTTTACCCTATTATTTTCTAATTGCTCAATTACAGGTACAACCGATACAGAAAAACGTCCAGATCTTTTATACATTTCTTTAATTTTTTCTACGTCAGTTTGAATACTAGCTTTGCTCAGAGATTCCCCTGCTACTGTTAGCAATTCTTTAGAAATGACAGAACTCTTAATTTTAGAATTACCTTTAAAATCTATTTTACTAATAAAGGGAGTTTCTGTAACTCTAACAACTAAATTTCCGCTTATAAATTTCATAGTTATGTTATCAAACAAAGAAGTATGATATAGACTTTTTAGTGATTCATTTTGCTTTTGTAAACTGTACTCATCACCTACTTTAAGTTTTAAATAGTTTTCAATTGTACTGCGCTCTACACGTTTGCCACCTTCAATGATTATTCTATTGATACGCTCGCTAGCAAATATTGCTGAATTACAAAAAATCGTAGTTGTCATTAAAACTACTTTTATATTTCTCAGTTTAAAAAAAATGTTCACGCAAAACCTATATAATTAAAAAATTTAGTAAATAAATCAGTATTAAAATAATAAACTTTTTATATCATTTGAAACAGAAATTACAACAAGAAAGATGATTATCATCATTCCTACTCTTAGCAAAATATTTTGCATGTTTTTACCGAGCGGCTTTCCTACAATTCCTTCATAAATCATAAATAATAGGTGTCCTCCATCCAATAGTGGTACTGGCAATAAGTTCATTAGACCTAAGTTGATCGATAACATAGAAAGCAATAGGATAAATTCTACAGGGCCACGAGCTAAGGTTTCCCCAGATTCCTTGGCTATAACAAAAGGACCATGCATCTGATCAGTTGATCTATTACCTAATATCATCTGCCATAATGCTTGTAGTGTTAATTTAGAGATACTTATGGCCTCTCTAATACTTTCACTAAAGCTAGAGATAAGGCTAAGCTTGATAAATTTCGATCCGATTTTAGAACTAATACCTATATAGGGACTACTCGTATATTTTTTTCCTACCGGATCCTTATTTATAGGAATAATTGTCAATTGCAGCAGTTTATCACCCCGTTGAATCATGAAATGCATTGGTTGATTATCATTAATCATTATTTGCTTACGAATATCATTAAATTCATCAATCTTATTTCTATTGATTTCTAAAACTCTATCCTGAGATTTTAAACCTCCTTTATCTGCTGGAGAACTAGTTACTACTTCCCCTATTATTGCGGGTATTTCTAATTTACCATGGCTAAAATAAAAACCTGCCAAGATTATTACCGCAAGCATATAGTTAGCTGCAGGTCCAGCTGCTAATATCAAGAATCTCGCATATAAAGGTTTTGTGTGGAATGATAAATTACTAGCCTGGACATCAATATGTTTAGTACTCATAGAATTTAAATCACCATGCATTTTGACAAAGCCTCCTAAAGGTATTGCTGCTAGCTTCCATTTAACTCCTGATTTATCTACCCTTGAAAATATTTCTTTACCAAAACCGATAGAAAATTCTTCTACTTTCACTTTAAATAATTTTGCTATAAGGAAATGACCCATTTCATGTACAAAAACTAATATGCAAGTTACTAATATGAAACCTATAATTGATAACATAGCTACTCTCTATACATTTTTTTTCATTCTTATAACTTATCCTATATTAGAGATGATTTCTACTGCCCCTCTAATGCTAAAATTAAGTTTACTATATAGTAGTTATTTGATAGAAACAAAACCTATCAAGTTTTTTATTAAATAATATGAGTATTTACAGAATCCGTAACAAAACTATTTCACGGATCGCAGCTATTCAGGTTATATATCAGCACAGTCAAAAGAGCCAAGCAGAGGAAATCAGCTCTTTATTGAAGAAAATTGTCAGCTTCTATCATAGCAAAAACCTAGAATCTCATTTTGAAATTAAAGCTGATATATCAATAAGAGCTAAACTAAGCATGGGGTATCTTGATAAATTAATTAATATTACAGTTAATAATTTAATTTTAATAGATGATTTAATATCTAGGAATTTAGCTACTGGTTGGCAGATTAAGGATATGTCACTGCTTTTATTATCCATACTGCGCGTATCGATATGCGAATTGAAGTTTTTCCCTGAGACGCCAAAGAAGGTAATTATAAATGAATTTACTGACATAGCTAGCGATATGTTAGCTGACAGTGAAACTGGTTTTGTCAATTCTATATTAGATAATATAGCTAAGGAAACTTAAGAAATGAATTCATCTGGTTTCAGGAATAAGTTCGTCAAGGTAAAGACCTCAAAAAGGCGTAATATTTCTTCTAATAAATGGCTACAACGTCAATTAAATGACCCGTTAGTTTCTAGAGCCAAAATTGACGGCTACAGGTCAAGAGCTGCCTATAAGTTAATTGAGATAAATGAAAAATTTAAATTACTCACCCCTGGCACTAAAGTTGTCGACCTTGGTGCTGCACCAGGAGGGTGGAGTCAAGTAGTGGCTAAAATTTTGCAAGCACAGCGTGATAAAAATTGTATTATCGCTATAGATTTACTTGAAATGGAGGAAATTCCTGGAGTTACCTTCATAAAGGGCGACTTTTATGATGAGCATATTCTGAAGCTCATAAAAAACGAAGTAAAAGATAACGCCGACTTAGTATTAAGCGATATGGCCGCTAATACTACAGGTCATAGCGCGACTGATCACCTAAGAATTATTGATCTCTGTGAACAAGCTCTTGATTTTGCCTTAACGATACTTAGACCAGGAGGACATTTTGTCGCGAAGATTTTTCGTGGAGGAGCAGAAAGTAATATTTTAAACAAGGCTAAACTCAATTTTTCTACTGTCAAGCATTTCAAGCCTGAATCCAGTCGTAAAGAATCCACCGAATTCTATCTTATAGCTTTAAAGAAAAAGCAGCCTAAAAAAGTTGTAAGCGAAACTAGAGCTACAGAGACCAATTTATAGGTTTATTTTCTGATTGAAAAAACATTAAAACTATGTTAATATTAGTCACTTAATGCTTATGCAGTATTTGGTTATAATCTAAGTAATCATTGCCCACTAATAATAGGCATTTCCTCAGTTATTCCAGAAGCCAAAGCGTAACTCAAAAAATAAAGAGTATTTTCATTCATGACCCTACTTCCTATTTCTTCTATCCGAAATATCGCTATTATTGCACACGTTGACCACGGCAAAACTACATTAGTAGACGCAATGTTAAAACAAAGTGGCACCTTTCGCTCTAACCAAAATGTTGCAGAACGAGCTATGGATTCCAACGATCTTGAGCGTGAGAGAGGAATTACTATTCTCGCCAAATGTACGTCTCTTACTTGGAAAGATATTCGTATTAACATAGTAGATACTCCAGGACATGCTGATTTTGGTGGCGAGGTTGAACGTATTTTGAGCATGGTCGACGGCGTTGTACTATTAGTAGACGCAGCTGAGGGACCAATGCCCCAAACAAAGTTTGTTTTGGGTAAAGCGCTCAAGCTAGGTCTATTACCAATTGTTGTTATTAATAAAATAGATCGCTCTGATGCTAGGCACGAAGAAGTATTGGATGAAATTCTTGAACTCTTTATGGCTCTTGAAGCTAATGATAGTCAGCTAGATTTTCCTATAATATACGCGTCAGGTCGTAGCGGGTGGGCTGTAAATGACCTAGAAGAAGAGCGGAAAGATATAGCACCTTTATTCGATTTAATCCTCAAGCACGTTCCAGCACCTGTAGCAGATTGTGCCAGCGCGTTCTCAATGATAGTTACTACACTTGAATATGATACTTATCTTGGAAGAATCCTAACTGGGCGTATAGAGAGCGGTATAGCTAAAGTCAACATGCCGATCAAAGTTATAAATCGCGAAGGTACTTTAGTCGAAAGCGGTCGTATATCAAAATTGTTGAGCTTCCAAGGTCTAGAGCGTATCCCTGTTGAGAGCGCACAAGCTGGAGATATAATAGCTTTAGCAGGTCTTGAGAAGGCGACTGTTTCAGAAACTATCGCAGCCGTAGAGGTTAATATACCCTTGCCGGCAAGGCCTATAGATCCCCCTACCCTTGCAATTACATTCTCTATTAACGACTCTCCTTTAGCCGGCAGAGAGGGCTCTAAGCTTACATCAAGAATATTAAGTGCCCGTTTGATGAGAGAAGCAGAAGGCAATGTAGCTATTCACATTAAAGAAACTGAA
>JBPBQH010000205.1:0-6633 GCA_050954685.1 Janthinobacterium lividum
TCTTATCGGTTTCTTGTGAGATAATTTCTGTCCATTGTTTCCAAGTATCGATAGTTATATCTCCAGGAGGTAGAAGCTGAGCTGCTTTAATTAAAAAATTCTCGTCAAGCCCTTTAATTCTTTCTAGTTTATGGCAAATTTTCCACCAATTTTTTAACTCGTCAATTTTCTGTAAGTTAGGTCTTACAGCAAGCCAAAATTTCTCATCAATTTCGTTAGCTGTAAGGCCAATTTCTTTAATACGGTGTATAATTTGATCGTAGCTTAGATTAATGATAATTTTATGATTTAGTCTTTCAAGTTCAAGCGGTTGGTAAGTAGTTGGACTTTTTGAGTATGAAGTAATATCAAAATCAGTAATTAAATCATCTAAACTCAAATGAGGTGTTAATTGTTTAGAAGAGCCAATTAAAGCAAAAAAGTCGACTACAGCCATTGATTCAAGGGAGGAATCATTACGTAATGAATTAATCTCAAAGCCGCCTATTCTTTTGGAAATCTTATCATGTTGAGCTTTAACAAGACTTAAATGTCCAAAGCTTGGCATATTAGCTCCTAGAGCTTCAAACATTTGCACTTGTACGGCAGTATTGCTGACGTGATCCTCTCCTCGAATAATATGGCTAATTTTGTAGTCAATATCATCAATTACTGAACATAACATGTAAGTCATGCTACCGTCCTCTCGAATGACTATGGGGTCACTTAAGTGTTCTCCAAGATATTTAACTTCTCCTTTGACTAGATCAAGCCATGAGATCTCACCAAATTTGATTAAAAAGCGGTAATGCGGCTTTTTTCCACTAGCTAAGTAATTAGCTATGTTCTCGCTATTAAGTTTCAATGCAGCTCTGTCATATATAGGCGGTAGCCCATTCGAGAGTTGAATCTTACGCTTTACTTGAAGTTCTTCTTCAGTTTCGAAACAAGGATATAACCTACCATTTTCGATTAAAATCTTTTTTATCTCGTCATAGAGTTTAATTCTGCTTAATTGATTAAAGGTCTGATCGAAATCGAGACCTAACCAGGCGAGGTCTCTTAATATTCCTTGTTTATATTCTTCGCTACTGCGTGCGATGTCTGTATCGTCAAATCTTAGAATGCACTCGCCTTTATATTTTTTGGCATATAACCAATTTATGATTGCTGTTCTAGCATTACCGACATGGAGTAATCCTGTTGGTGATGGAGCAAATCTAGTAACAATTTTTGTCATTAATAATAAATATATTTTTAGTTCATAATGACCAGACATTAACATGCAAGGTCTTAGTAGGCAATAATTTTGTGTTTTATATATTCAAGCTCGAAAGTTAAAAGTAAGAAATTATTTTGTAATATATAGATAATATTTAAGTTTAACTTTGTTGACGATACTTAGCTGCTAGCTTAACATAATGTTGGTAATTCTCTTGCATGTGTTTCAATTCAATATCAGTAATGGTTCTTACAAATTTTGCCGGCACTCCTGCCCACAGCTGCTTAGACTTTACCACTTTCTCAGGAGTAAGAAGAGCACCGGCAGCAACAAAACCATATTCTTCAACTATAGCTCTATCTAAAATAGTTGCACTCATTCCGATGAAAGCGAAATCTAGTATAGTACAGGCATGAAGCATAACTCTATGGCCAATAGTTATATTACTACCAATCTCAGTTGGACCATCAAAACGCGAAGTATGAATAATAGTACCATCTTGGATATTAGTATTATTCCCTACTCTGATTGGATTTACATCTCCTCTGAGAACGGAATTGAACCAAATGCTTGAGTTTTTTCCTATTACAACGTCACCAACGATAATACAATTATTAGAAATATAAGCATCCTTATCTATATTAGGAGTGATATTATTGAAAGTAATAATTTGGTGCATCCTGATTCCATTAGGGACTGGTTATGTTAAATTTTATAATGCAAAAATTCTTTAATTTAAATAAAATACAATAATATCTCAGGGTAAAATATGAATTTTCAAGATATCGGCATTATTATTGCTAAAAAATCGCTTAAGGAAAATTTAAATGTGATAACATTATTTACTAAGTCACATGGTCTATATTCCGGGGTGGTAAGAGGATCATCGAAAAAATCAGCTTCAATCTATAGCGAGGGAAATTTAGTTGATTTTTTTTGGCAAGCTCGCCTCCACGATCATTTAGGTAGCGCAAGATGTGAGCATTTAAAGTCTTATAATAGTACATTCATTTTCAATAAAACTAGACTTTATGCTTTTAATTCAATAATAAGTCTAATTAAATTAGCATTCTTTGAGCGGGAGCCTCATAATAATTTTTTTCCAATTTTTGAGCATTATTTAGCCAATTCTTCTCGTTCTCCTTCTTTTAAAATATTAGATTATATTAATATCGAGCTAGCAATTTTAAAGGAGGCTGGATATGGCTTGCAGCTAGGTAGTTGTGTTGTCTCAGGTTCTAGGGAAAATTTAAGATATGTCTCACCAAAATCTGGCAATGCGGTAAGTTTTGAAGAAGGAAAAAAGTACGCAGACAAATTACTATTATTGCCTAAATTTCTAACAAGGTCTCTAAGTGATAAATCAAATGCGGAAGTTAAACAAGCTTTTGATTTAACTTCCTATTTCCTTGGTAGATATATATTTAAAAATGGTCAAGAACCAGAAGAAAGAAAAATTTTTATAGAACATATAATTCAGTAATAAAAACCTATTAGATCTTTATTACTGAATTTATTTCTTTTTGTATAATTTATGTAATACTATGCCTCCTAGTTTGCGATTTTGAAGAACTAAGATTTGAAGATTTAAGCCTAAAGTCATTATCTTTTGCAGAAGCCTGACTACTCTTAAGTATTTCAGCTGCTTTTTCAAGGGTGGACCTATCCTCTGCGCTTGCGCTACCAAGAGGAGATTTAGATTCTGGTACAATTTTTGAGGATACTGTGGAAGGAGATTCCTTATTAGTAAATCTTTGTGTTATATTATAATGCTGAGCTTGAACAGAGCTAAAATGAAGTTGTAGTGTTGCAAGGCCTCTGATAGTATCTTTTGACGAACTAATTGAACTCGGAAGAATAATGTACGGTTGATTACTTCCTCTATCTCTAATTTCTAAAGTGTATGGTTCTTTATAAGGACCTTTAGGTGCTAGATCTACTAACGCTTTAGCCTTATTTTCAGGAACGTCGCGTTGGTTATAACTTTCTGGATTAATAATCTTTTTAGGATCTTCTAACTTAGGCATTATATATCTCATTCGTTAGCTTACTAATTAGATCTTAACTACGTATTAATTAATTATCAATTAATTATGATGCATGTCTTCTTAAAAAATGATTTCAGTATACATTATAAGATATAAACGCCTCCAGATTTTAACCACTCGCACGCTTCTGTCCATTGAGGGCAATGATCTTGTACCAATTGCCAAAATCTTTTGCTATGATTCATCTCTTTGAGGTGACATATTTCATGTATTACTACATATTCCAAGATATTTTTTTCAAAAAAAACTAATTTCCAATTGAAAGATAAATTGCCTTGACTGCTGCAACTTCCCCACTTGGTCTGCATTTCCTTAATACAGATTTTTGTATAGGTCATATCGATCTGATGACAAATAACATCAGCAATTTTAATAATTTCTTGTCGCAGATATAGCGACAAAAATTTGGTTATGTGCTTTTCTTCCTTGCCAACTACCCTATAAGAGACTAATAATTGATTATTAGTCAAAGTGACAATCTCTGAGTTTTTGTTTTCATTTAAAATAATATTATATATATTACCAAAAATCTCGATATTATCGTCAATTTTTAGGTAAATTTTCTTGATTTTTTTTAAACTTTGATTAAGCCATTCTATATGGGAATTTAGAAAGCTCATTGCTCTTTCTTCAAGTCCTTTACCATAAGGTATAGTAAATATAATTCTGCCGTGCTTGATTTTTAG
Organism: Janthinobacterium lividum; assembly: GCA_050954685.1. Classification (GTDB taxonomy): domain Bacteria; phylum Pseudomonadota; class Alphaproteobacteria; order Rickettsiales; family Rickettsiaceae; genus JBPBQH01. The sequence continues at coordinate 3,936 of JBPBQH010000205.1, forward strand.
AGATATTTTTTTCGCTCACAAGCTGTGATTAAAGACGACACTCATTTTATAAGATTTAGCATATATTTAGCTGCTCTTATACCTATGGATCTGGCATCTGAGATATTCCCAGCTTCACTATGAAATACGATATTATCTCCACTTTCACTTGCCATCATAAAATCAGTTTTTATAATATTGCCTTTGAGCTTTGAATTCGCAGCTAGAGGAACTCTACAATCTGCGTCTAAATGCTCTAAAAAAGACCGTTCTACTTCCATTTTTTGCCACGTCGGTATATGATTAATTTGCTTACATATCTCTTTCATTGCTCTGTCATCGCTACATACTTCAATACCAATAACACCTTGTCCGACGGCTGGCAGCATTTTCGAGGGATCAATAGCTTGGCAATATTTCTTATCATATAAGTTAAGTCTCTTAAGTCCTTCCATACCTAAGATAGTACAATCTACTTCGCCTTTTTCTACTTTATCAATTCTAGAATCCACATTACCTCTGAACAGAACTACCCTGAAGTCTGATCTGATACGTGATAAAAAAATTTTTCTTCTTACTGATGAGGAACCAATAATTGCATTCATCGGTAATTCTTCTAGAGATCTATATTTGAAACTGAAAAAAGTATCTCGTGAATCAATTTGTTCTAAGACAGCGCCAACTATCAAACCATTTGGCATAATTCCAGGCATATCTTTGAGGGAATGAACTGCTATATCTATTTTCTTCTCAAGTAATTGTTGCTCAATTTCTTTTAGGAATAATACTTTACCTCCTATGTCATGCAGTGTTCTATGAGTAATCATATCACCCGTGGTAGTTATGGGTATTATTCTGCATTCTATTTGCGGGAAATGCTGTTTAATCTTCTCGATAACAAGATTGGTCTGGATTATAGCTAATTTGCTCTTTCTAGATCCTATTTTGATCAACATAGCCTTTGATTTCCTTATTTATCCAATTTTGTCGATCAGATATTAATTACTAATATTTGCTCTTCAAGTTAAATTATCATACACAGGCGTCACTATATAGCTTAACTCAATAAGGTAGTTACTTTTTTAAATTATAGTAGAAGGCATCAAAAAATCTATCAAAATCGCTGGCTATCTTTCTTATTTCATTCTTTATCTTAAACCAATAATGCTCAATTGGATTTAAATCAGGAGAGTAAGTAGGCAGGAATAAAATGCTACAACTAACTGATTCTATCAATGTTTTTACTTTAATACTCTTTTGGAAATTGATATTATCTAAGACCCCAATCTGATTGGGCTTTAACTCTTTGATCAGTATGGTTTCAACGTAAGTTTCAAAAACATCTTTACTACAATTTCCTGTAAATATTATTGGTGCTATGATCTCCTTGTGGCAAAGCCCGGCAATCATACTAACTCTAGATTTATGTTGGTAAACTTTTTCTCCGTAGCATCTTTAACCCTTCGTGCTCCATCCATAATCTCTACAAGCATTATCTTCTATTCTTGATTCATCAATAAATACTAACCTTTGCTTATCTATATTCTTATACCTTTTCTATAAATTCATTCCTTAAACCAATATCCCTTCTGGGGTGATGAAAAGTTTTTTTTATAACTATATCCCAATTTATGTAAAGCTCTCGCTATCGTACTTGAAGAAATCTTCTGCTTCCAATCACGCATAAGCTCTTTAGTCGTATGAGAGCAATTCGATTCTATAAATTCTTTAAACCCCTCTATATCTCTTATTATTTTACGGTGGCCTGTATGATAGTTAGTCTTTGCCTTTACATCCCCTGTTTGCTTCTTTAATTTCTTCCATTCTATGATTGTTTTTCTGCTGATAGAATATAGCTTAGCAGTTTCCTGTATTGTCTTACCTTGTCCTAAAAAGTTCATTACCCGTACTCTTAAATCATATGAATATGCTTGTGCCATAGTTTTTCTATTCAATATATCCTATTGACTAATTATAGTCACTACCTAATTGAGTTAAGCTAAGTTGCCTGTGTGTAGTTCTTAGGTAGTGTCATAATTTAATTGTTGCAATTTGAAACAGATGCGAGTATTTCTGAACAATCTTCCAGATGAGTTTGGCATATATTGTTCATAGAAGATGTAGCTACATTAGCATAAAAAAATACATGAGTTTATGAATACCGAGAAATTAGAGCCTAATAATTGTCTATCGCTACATTAATTATTTTTATAGTGGCAAGCGACAAATTATTCTGTTCAGTTAAGAAGCAGTTGAAAAGCGAATTAAGTCAACAAATAAATAATCTCGAAAAGAAAGTACCTGTGCTTGGGACAAAAGTGCCTTGGCATGTTCATCCTAACTACTTGAAGGATATTGAGTTATTGGATATCATAGATCCAGCCATACTCGATAGGGGGAGCAGCAGAACTAGCAAACATCGGATCATAATCTGTGGCATTACTAGAGAGAATAGATAGTTCTCCAGATATACCTGTAATGATTAATCATATCGAGCACTTAGGAAGAAAATTCAAAGATTATCGCATAATAATTTTTGAAAATGATTCTATAGATGGCACTAAAGAAATGCTCAGCAGATGGAGGCAAGAAAATTCCAAGATACGTATTATATCTCATGACTATAAAAATACAAAACGACCTAGTATAAAATTTTTAGCAGATACTAGGAATTATTATATTAAAGCTTTAGAGGAGTATGCTGAATATATAAATTTTG
>JBPBQH010000051.1:0-6557 GCA_050954685.1 Janthinobacterium lividum
GCGTAACCCTACGCTTGGCTTATATATTTTACTTAATTGTTGTTTCAGTTGTTAATTGATGTTACCATAATTAGTTATATTTTAATTATTATGGGAGTCTTAATATATGAACAACGATTTGGGCGTTAAAGTAATAGCGGTAGTTGATCTTAGTAGGATGAGAATTTACGAAGCTAAAGGAATTAAAATTTTAAAGCAAGTCGAGGAATTGACTTTATCAGCTCATAAAAATCATAGACATGAAAAAGGTAGCTTTCATAAGAGCTCGTCTAGTTCAGCATTTGAGCCTCATACATCAACAAAAGATCTTGAACATCATAATGCAGCAAAAGCCGTAGCAGATTACTTAGAAAAACTTTTCAGTACTAATCATAACTATAAAGAATTATTAATCGCAGCTGAGCCCAAAACTATGGGGCATATTAGAGGTCAGTTAAATAATAATTTAAAGAAATTGGTAACTAAAGAGCTTCTGAAGGATTTTGCTCATCACGATATGCAAACAATTGAGCATGCGTTCTTTTCTTGACATATAAAATTTTCGCAAGTGAAAATAAGTAATATTCTATGACTGTAAGAAGCAATGAGTCTGGCCAGCCTCTAGAGGATAAGAAATTAGATACTATTATAGAAGAGAGACAAGAGCCTAAGGGATCTATAAGTTCCTATTTAGCTCATTCCTGCTCACTTTCAGGCAAAATTAAAAAAGTCTGCCTTATAGGTTCTGGAGTTATGGGCTCAAGAATAGCTGCTCTTATAGCTAATGCTTCAATAGAAGTTATCTTGCTTGATGTTTTGTCAACAGACCCTAAAAATCCTAATGCGATCCCTATAAAGGCTATCGAAAGCTTATTAGCCCAAAATCCTTCTGGATTTACTTCAGTTGGCAGGCAAGGATTTATCAAGATCGGTAACCTAGAACAGGACCTACAACTTATTAGTCAATGTGATTTAATTATTGAAGCCATAATTGAGAAGATAGAGATCAAGATTGATCTCTACACTAAAATAGCCCCTTACCTTAAAGTTGGAGCTATTTTAGCTTCTAATACTTCAACTATTCCTCTAAAGCAGCTAAGGCAGCACCTGCCGACTAATATAAAATCTAAGTTCATGATAACTCATTTTTTTAATCCGCCGAGATTTATAGAATTAGTAGAGTTAATTATAGATAAGGAAACTAGTAGTGAAGACGCAGAAGCTATATCTAACTTTATTGCTAATGATCTTGGAAAAACTATAGTACGGTGTAATGATACTCCAGGATTCATTGCTAACCGTATTGGTTGTTTCTTACTTGAGCTTGTAACTCGCAAGGCGATTAACGAGGGTTTGAGTCCCACTATAATTGATAATATATTTATCAAGCTTTTTAAGTTACCTAAAACTGGGATATTTGGCTTATATGATCTTATAGGTCACGACGTACTGAAATTAATATCTGCTTCCTTAATAAAGAGCTTAGCTAGTCGTGATATGTATAATGATATTTACCTCCCTACTCTTCTGATGGATAATATGTTAAAAGCAGGAATTATAGGCCGTAAAAGTGGGGCGGGGTTTTACCAATATATATCAGGCAGTAAAATAAGAGAGGTAATAGAATTTACTGCTTTCCAAGGTAATTGGCAACCTATATATTACCAGGAAGCGCGGTCTTCATCTTTAGAGCCGGAAAACAGGGCTGAATTCGATAATATTGCAGAATTGTTAAGAGGAAATTCTCAATATAGCGTTTTCTTCCGAGAAGTAATTACAAAATTCTACGCCTATATAGCAACTTTAATACCTAGTGTAGCAAGTAGCACCACAGATATTGATTTGGTAATGAGGCTCGGTTATAGCTGGAAATATGGTCCTTTTGAGCTCTTAAATATTATACCAGAAGCAGCAGAATTGATTGCTAGTGATACAAGAGTTATGCAAAAGATGTTTAATTCTTCTCAAGATACAGAAGAGCTACCGCCTTTTATGCGTGAATCTGAAGCAATTATTCATAATTCCAGTTGTCGTTTATGCAACAAGGAAGGATATTTAGTTTTCTCGATTAACAGTAAAATGAATTGCCTAAATAGCGAAATATTTGATTTATTATTGGAATCAGTAGATTACGCCGAACGTATTAACAAGGATATTTATATATATTCTCCTCTATCGCCTAACTTCTCTGCTGGTGCAGATCTAAATCTTTTTTATGACTTAATAATGGCAAAGGAATTCTCAAAGATTGATGATTTCTTGAAGCTAGGTCAGAAAACTATGATGAGACTTAAATATTCTAGAGTAAATATTATAAGCTGTGCAAGGGGGGTGGCTCTCGGAGGCGGCTGTGAATTGCTGCTTCATTCGGATTGGATATTAGCTCACAGCGAATTGAAAGCTGGCTTAGTGGAAGTTGGTGTTGGATTAATAGCTGGATGGGGCGGAATAAAGGAAATTTTCTTGAGGTCAGAAGGTAGAGCGGATATCTTAATTAAGAGTATAAGCAAGATTATTAGTTTCAGTAAGTCGTCTTCGGCCGATGATTTTGCGGGGGGTTATGCTATGCCTAATTTCAAAATTGTTATGAATAAAGCTCAATTACTTAAGAAAGCATTTGAACTAAAGATACCTACTAAAATTATAAATCCTATAAATAAAGTTAGATTACCAAATATTGAATTAACCGACTATTTTGATATAAGACTACTCACCAAATTACAAATAGACATAATAGTACTTTTCCAGAAACTTATAAATTTAAAAGTCGTAAATGAGCAACGGTTACTCGATTTCGAGCGTGAGACTTTCATAAATCTTTGTAGTAGACCCGAAATCATAGCAAAGCTAAAAACAATAATCACTTAAGTTACCTAGATAAAATATGCAAAACATTCCTTAAGCTTTAATTAAATATTAATTTTTTAGTATTTATATTAAAGGTATAGTTAATATATTAATGCTATTAACTAAATTTCAATTCTAATTACCAAGGAGTAAATTATGCGCAAATTTTTGTGGCCAGAATATCCTGGAGACAGTAAGCCTAAAGACAGTAAAAAAGAAGAGCATGATAAGCATGGAAGACGTGAAAAGCATGAAAAACATGAAAGACATCATGGTAAAGTTCAAGAGAAAGCACCTGTGCCTGCAGCTCCAGTTCCTGTAGCCCCAGCGGACAATAGTAATAATGCCGCAACACCAGCATCTACACCTGCAGCTCCTGCAGCTCCGTCAGACAATAGTAATAATGCTGCAACACCAGCATCTACACCTGTGGCTCCTGCAGCTCTAGCAGACAATAGTAATAATGCTGCAACAGCAACATCTACACCTGCAGCTCCTGCAGCTCCGTCAGACAATAGTAATAATGCTGCAACAGCAACATCTACACCTGCAGCTCCTGCAGCTCCGTCAGACAATAGTAATAATGCTGCAACAGCAACATCTACACCTGCAGCTCCTGCAGCTCCGTCAGACAATAGTAATAATGCTGCAACACCAGCATCTACACCTGTGGCTCCTACAGCTCCAGCGGACAATAGTAATAATGCTGCAACACCAGCATCTACACCTGCGGCTCCTGCAGCTCTAGCAGACAATAGTAATAATGCCGCAACACCAGCATCTACATCTGCGGCTCCTGCAGCTCCAGCGGACAATAGTAATAATGCTGCAACACCAGCATCTACACCTGTGGCTTCTACAGCTCCAGCGGATAATAGTAGCCACTCTACGCCAGATAATACTGCGCATCATGATCATGATGTAGGCGTGATGGGCGATCATACTTAACACACAATAATGTAAGTAATTTTTCAATTATTTCTTATATGACAAGGTTTTGTAAATAAAGACTTTGTCATATAAAGAAGGCGGGTGATCTAGGCTATTATGAGTAGTAAAAAACGAATGACTATACGTCTTAAAATTAGTTTTCTGTCCTAAATAAGCAAATACTGATACAATTTTATAAAAGTTAGATAATTACTTATTTTATCATTAGCCAAGATAAAGAATAGACTATTGTTCCCACAAAAATCGCTATGAAAGTATAAGGCATTACTAGCTGATACTTTGTAATTCTACCTGGAGATTTTTTCTTTTCAAGTTGTTCATCAATATGAGTTATATAAGAGAACTTATATTTTTTCTCCAAGTCTTTGATCATTTTATCAAGAGTCTCCAAATATATTAAAGTCCTCTTGAGATTTTTAGACCAAGTCACAGCAAGTGCTAAACCTACTAGAGATAAAATCGTTAGTGATAATCTCATCAAATGTCCTTCGTATGCGTCGGGCGCTATGACGGTGACTTTATCTATGAAAGGTGTAACAGCAATAATTGCAGCAAAAAGAGAGATGTAGTAATCGTTAATTTTATCTCTTATACTTTCTTGATGCTTCTTATCTCCTAATGCTAACTCGTATAATTTTGTCTCGGGTATTTGTAAATTTTCCATAATGCCTCTTTGTATTTTATTAATATATAATTAAAATTAGGAGATCCTTTACCATTATATTTTTGAAATTCTAGCTTCATAATAATAGGGATAACTAATTATAGACTAATTCAGAATATTCGCTACTACTGATTACAAATAGTTTTTTAAATATTTTCATCAAGATTCAGCAAAATATTTTTTATTAAAATGGTCTACATTCTTAAGTTGTTATTTTTATAAGCTTCTTAGCTTGATTCGAAAAATATAAAATTATGATTGACATTAATGTATTGAAGGTATTATTATTGCGCGTGTAATTTGTAATATTTTAATTAAAAGTGAATAATAATCATGTCTCGTAGATGCGAACTTAGTGGGGTGGGTGTCCAATATGGCAACAAAGTCTCACATTCCCAAAGAAAAACTAGAAGACGCTTCGAACCTAACATGAGAGTAGTGCGTTTTTTAAGTGAAGTCCTAGGTCAGCAGTTCAGACTTAGAGTGAATGCTCATTGTATGCGCAGTGTTGAAAAAGCTGGCGGTATAGATCATTACATAATCAAAATAAAAGAAGATAAATTATCAATTAACGCTAAAACTTTGAGAAAAAAAATTATCGACAGAAAATCGGAGATCTTACCATGAAGGCTGAAATTCATCCAAATTATAAGCCATTAAAGATTACTATCGGTGAAGATGTTTTCGAGACACATTCTACTCTAACTAGTGGCGAGATTTTGATGGACGTTGATTATAGACTTCATCCTGCTTGGGCAGGTGGTCTTAAGGTTGTTAGTTCATCTACGAAAGACGTTGCAAGTTTTAACAAAAAATTCGCAGGACTTACTTTCGGTATTGGAAAAAAGTAAATATTACTTTATTTTCCAGAATTTTATTGTAATATTACAATATTAGCTCTTTTATTTCTTTTAGATCGTAGTATAATCGATACTAAAATAACAAATCATCGCGGGGTGGAGCAGCCCGGTAGCTCGTCAGGCTCATAACCTGAAGGTCGTAGGTTCGAATCCTACTCCCGCAACCAAAATCTTTCAAAACCATTACATTCTTTTTTCTTTTATCATTAGGACTGACTGGCATTAATTACCAGTAGCAAAAGTATGTTTATTTCAAAAGCTGTATTTTAAAAACTTCCTCTATATATATTAGTGCATTATATTTTGGTGCTAATTAGTATTAGTTATGAGTAGTCGCTTTGTGTTGTCGTCGGCTTTTACTTGTTTTGCCTGTTAAGAAAACATTATACAAAAATTTATCTGTAGTTCTTTTGCAGATACAAACCTATTAATAATCCCTCTACTTGAAGTTATTAATAGTTTACCAGATGGAGCTAATGAACTATAGCTAATCCTGGATAAAAGTGTCATGATATGAGTATTATGACATATTCAAAAGATTTCAGAGAGAAAGTCCTTAAAATGAAGGTAAGAGAGAAATTAAGTATAGCAAAAACAGCTAAGCGATTTGGTATAGGGACGACAATACTAGTAGATTGGCTTAAAGGGTAAGCTAGCCAAAAATGAAAGGAACAAGCCTACAACAAAGATAGATATGGAAGCTTTGGTAAGGGATATCAAGGAATATCCTGATGCGTATAGCTACGAGAGGGCTTAAGAGATTAGGCTGTAGTAAGAATGGAACATGGTATGCTCTAAAGAGACTTGGGGTTACATATGAAAAAAGCATTGAAGCATCCAAAGGCGAAAGAAGAAGACAGGCAAAACTTCTGTCAGAGAATCAAAGTCTATCAAGAGCAAAACAAGCCTATAGCTTATATTGATGAGAGCGGTTTCGGACATGATATGCCAAGAACACACGGTTATCCTCCTAAGGGCCAAAGATGTTACAAGACACATAGATTGGGGTGCACGCGGTAGACTAACGCCATAGGAGCTTCGATAGTAAGCAATTGACTGACGGTAAGCTTATTTAATCAAACTTATTAATACGGAAGTCTTCAACAGCTGTGTTGAACAAGACGCTATTACTTAAGCTACCGCAAGGAACTGCCGTTGTTATGGATAACCCTGCTTTTCATAAAGGTTCTACAATGCAAGAACAGATAAAACAGCAGGTCACATTCTTGAGTATCTCCCTCCTTATAGCCCTGATC
>JBPBQH010000157.1:0-6506 GCA_050954685.1 Janthinobacterium lividum
TTTGATTTAAAACTATTATAGCCTCATTTTTAAATCTTTCCTAATTGATGACACGCCCTAGACTTACTTTATTAACGACAACTAGGACTTAATATCAAATTGGCTTATTGCAATATTGACAGCATGAGATTAATATTGAGCATATTTAGAATTAGAAAAAGAGTATATTGCAGATGTTTAAAACTTTGACTCAAAGCCTTTCCAAGGTTTTCGACCGTTTAACGAATAGTGGAGTTTTATCTGAAACTCAAATAGACGAGGCCCTGCGAGATATACGTATTGCACTTTTGACTGCTGATGTTGCCTTACCAGTGATAAAGGACTTTATTGCAGCAATTAGAGTTAAAACATTAGGCCAAGAAATAATTAGATCAGTTTCTCCTGGGCAGATGATTGTAAAGATCATTCACGACGAAATGATCAATATTTTATCGGCAACTGAAGAAGAAACTAAACTGAATTTAGACGGCAAGCCTCCTGTGAATATTCTTATAGTTGGTCTGCAGGGGAGTGGCAAAACAACTGCTAGTGCTAAATTAGCTTACAGATTAAAAAATCAAGGGAAGAAGATCTTATTGGTATCCTTAGATACTTATCGGCCAGCAGCACAGGAACAGCTAGAAATTTTAGGCTCTACTATTGGAGTCTCCTGTTTACCTATTATTCCTGGAGAAGAACCGCTTGAAATTACCAAGAGAGCTATGGAAGAGGCTAGATTATCAGCTTACGATGCAGCCATTTATGACACTGCTGGTAGATTACATATAGATGCGGAAATGATGGATGAAATTTCTTTAATCAAATCTATGACTAATCCTATGGAGACTATTTTAGTAGTAGATTCAATGACTGGTCAGGACGCGGTAACAATAGCTAGTAATTTCGATAATAAATTAAATATTAGTGGTATCATACTATCTCGTATGGATGGCAATGCAAGAGGTGGGGTTGCACTTAGCATGCGTCATGTTACAGGGAAACCCATAAAATTTCTGGGTTCAGGAGAAAAGTTACCTGCTCTAGAAGAGTTTAATGCTAAGCGCTTAGTTTCAAGAATACTTGATATGGGAGATATTGTTTCTTTTGTAGAGAAAGCAGAAAGTGTCATAGACAAAGAAGAAGCAGAACAAATTGTTTCAAAATTACAAAAAGGAAAATTTGACTTTACAGATTATTTAGCTCAAATCAGAAGCCTTAAAAAATTGGGTGGAATAGGCAGTATGTTAAGTATGCTACCTGGAATGGGTAAAATCGCGGATAAAATAGACCAATCGAAAATTAATGACAAATTACTGTCTCATCAAGAAGCTATAATATTATCAATGTCCAAAAAAGAGCGCCGATATCCTGACTTGCTTAATGCATCACGTAGAAAGAGAATTGCTACTGGATCTGGTACCTCGGTTCAGCAAATAAATATTTTAATCAAGCAGTATAAACAAGTAAGCGACCTTATGAAAAAAGCCAGTGGTACAAATTCTAAGCATTGGCTGCGTGACCGTTTAAGTATGTTCAAGAAACCAAGCTGAATAAGGGTGTCTAATGTCGCTTCTTGCTTGACAAAGAGGGAAAAAGCTGTTAATTTTCACGCTAAATTTTAATTATTTAAGAGACTTCAAGCAATGTCAAAAGCAAAGACCGCTTCCAAAAACAACCCCAGTACCAGGGGTCAAGCCAAAGAATATTTTTACATGGGCATGAAAATCCTACCCGTTAAATTAATAACAGAGCAATCTTCCTATTTTGCTGCTGAATATGAAAGTACTGGTGACTTAGTGCTTGGGACGAACGGTGAGGCCTTACCTTGGGATAGAGCAAAAAACTTAAGTTAATTTCATTACTTATTCTGAAGTTATCGTAAATAAAATTACTTATAGATCAGCTGGCTTTGTCTAAAATGTATCTAAGATTCTACTTTAGTTTAAAATCTCAAATAAAACAAAGCTTTCTTTGGCTTAAAAGCTGAGGAAAATCTAATATCTGTTTTTTGATATTTTCAAATAAATAACTACCGCTTAGCTCTTAAGAATTGTCAATTATTGCAAGATAAATTGTACCCAGAATAATATAATACTTGCTGTCCACATCTTTATTTCTTCCTTATATCATTATAATAGTATATCATCTTAGATGAAATATTAACATTTGAAATGCGCAAGATAACTTAAATTATGACAAAAATATTTACCGTAATATTATGTTTTTTAGTTAATCAAAATATTCTAGCTTCAGAACCTAAAAATTGGCAAATATTATTTCAAACGCCAGCAAGTCCATTGATGGAGGAACTACATAGATTTCATAATTTCTTGCTCTGGATAATTATTGCAATAGTTCTATTTGTAGCTGCTCTGCTCTGCTACGTATGTAGACGCTTTAGCGCCAAAAGGAATCCAACACCTGCCGCTTTTTCTCATAATGTATTAATAGAAGTAATGTGGACTATCGTCCCGGTCATAATACTTATTGTTATAGCTGTCCCTTCCTTTAGGATTTTGGCTATGATGGAGAAAATTCCTCCTAGTGAAATAACTGTAAAAGTAGTGGGTTATCAGTGGTATTGGCACTATATTTATCCAGATAATGGAAATATTGAATTTGATAGCTACGTGATTTCTAAAGAAAATTTAAAACCTGGCCAAAGACGATTATTAGAAGTTGATAATCGTTTAGTTATACCAGAAAATACTGTAGTGAAGTTTTTAATTACTGGTGGTGATGTTTTGCATAGCTTTGCGGTGCCTTCGCTTGGAATAAAGATGGACGCAGTTCCTGGTAAGATTAATGAAACCTGGACTAAGATCGCAAAAAAGGGTGTGTATTATGGTCAATGTTCTGAGCTTTGCGGAGTTCATCACGGCTTCATGCCAATCGCTATTGAGGTAGTAAGTAAGGAAGAATTTGCAAATTGGTTGACATCAGCTAAATTAAAATTTGCTATGCGCCCCTTGTTATATGCAAATAAAGAAATTTCAAATCTAACCATTACAAATTGATTTTATATATATGAATAGCGATTCTTTAGGCAATAACTATAATCAACTTGCAGAAAATTTTGATGAAGGAAGAGATCATACTCCGCAAGGCTGGAGAAGATGGATTTTGTCAACCAATCACAAAGATATCGGAAGCTTATATATAATGTTTGGTATATTTGCTGGGATTGCAGGAGGACTATTTTCTGTAATTTTTCGCCTTCAGCTTGCAGTACCTGGTAATGACTTGCTAGGAGGAAATTATCAGTTATATAACGTTCTTATCACCGCGCACGCAATAATTATGGTATTTTTCATGATAATGCCAGCTTTATTTGGCGGGTTTGGCAATTGGTTTGTTCCTTTGTTAATTGGTGCACCAGACATGGCTTTTCCGCGATTAAATAATATTAGTTTCTGGTTGCTGGTGCCTTCATTTATTTTATTATTGTTTTCTGGGTTAGTTGAAGGAGGAGCAGGCACAGGATGGACATTGTATCCACCTTTAAGCAGCTTATCTGGTCACCCAGGCGCAGCAGTCGATATGGCCATTTTTAGCCTTCATTTAGCTGGTATTTCGTCAATACTTGGCTCAATTAACATGATAGTAACTATATTTAATATGCGAAATCCAGAGATGGGATTATTCAAAATGCCCTTATTTGTGTGGTCAATACTTATAACTGCTTTTTTGCTTATACTTGCACTTCCGGTACTTGGCGGGGCGATAACTATGTTACTGAGTGACCGAAACTTTGGGACCTCATTTTTCAAACCAGAAGGTGGTGGTGACCCTGTATTGTTTCAACATTTGTTTTGGTTTTTTGGTCATCCAGAAGTTTACGTTGTAATATTGCCAGGCTTTGGGATAGTTAGTCAGGTAATCTCTACTTTTTCTCGTAAGCCAGTATTTGGCTACTTAGGCATGGTTAGTGCTATGTTAGCCATAGGTTTTTTAGGCTTTATAGTTTGGGCACATCATATGTTTACAGTTGGCCTTTCCTATAATGCCTTGATATACTTCACTGCTGGAACAATGATTATCGCAGTGCCGACTGGAATTAAAATTTTCAGCTGGATAGCTACGATGTGGGGAGGATCGATCAAATTTACAACTCCTATGCTTTTTTCTATTGGTTTTATTCTACTTTTCACTATTGGTGGTGTGACTGGTATAGTTCTAGCTAATTCTTCGATAGATCGAGTTTTACACGATACCTACTACGTAGTTGCACATTTTCACTATACAATGTCTCTTGGAGCTTTGTTCACTGCTTTTGCAGGATTCTATTATTGGTTCGGCAAGATGTCAGGACGTCAATATCCAGAGACATTGGGTAAAATACATTTCACGATTACTTTCATTGGTGTTAACTTGACTTTCTTTCCTCAACACTTTTTAGGCCTTGCGGGCATGCCAAGAAGAATACCTGACTATCCTGATGCGTTTGCTGGTTGGAATATGGTTTCTTCTATAGGCTCAGTAATTTCAATGCTTGCTGCGTTATTTTTTGTATATATAATTTGGTATACTCTTAAATATGGAAAAAAATGTCCTGATAATCCGTGGGGAGAAGGAGCCACTACTTTGGAATGGACGATTTCTTCTCCTCCTCCTTATCATACTTTCAACACTCGGCCGCAAGTAAATCAATAATGAAATAATGACAAGTATTGATCGCTCCCTTGAGCTAGAGTCTCAAAGTACTATTAGAAATTATATATCATTGATGAAGCCAAGAGTCATGTCGCTTGTTATTTTTACAAGCTTCTGCGGGCTCGTACTAGCTCCTGGCCATATCCACCCTTTCCTGGGGTTTGTAGCAATCTTGTGTATAAGTCTTAGCGCGGGATCTGCTGCTACAATTAATATGTGGTATGACAGAGATATTGACGCTATCATGAAGCGCACAGAGATGAGACCTATAGTCAGGGGAGTTATTGAACCTGATGATGCTTTATCTTTTGGCTTAGTATTAGGATTCATGGCAAGCTTACTTATGGCTTTATGCATTAATATAGCCGCTGCCATTATACTTACTTTTACTCTACTTTATTACATCTTCATTTATACTATTTGGCTGAAGCGTTCTAGTTCTCAAAATATAGTTATTGGTGGTTTATCAGGTGCGCTTCCACCATTAATCGGCTGGGTGTCGGTGACTGGTAAAATATCAATTGAGCCAATTGTTCTATCAATATTAATTTTTATGTGGACTCCTTCTCATTCGTGGGCCTTAGTATTATATCGAATGGAGGATTATATAAATTGTCAAGTACCTATGATGCCACTAACAAGAGGCAAGTTATATACGAAAAAGTTAATTATGCTCTATAGTTTTTTGACAGTAGCGGCTTCTATTGTACCATACTTTCTTGGGATCGGCGATCAAATTTATTTAGTGATCGCTATCTTTTTAGGGTTTATTTTTCTCTACATGTCGGCAAGTTTGTTTGATGATACAGATAATTATAAAGCGAAGAAACTATTTGTTTACTCAATTTTTTATCTATTTATACTTTTTTTGAGTTTACTAGTAAAGCCTTTAATTCATTGGTACTGTAATTAAAATTAATTATTCTATACCAAGTTCTTGCCAAATTTCATCGATTCTCTTTATGATGTCATCATTCATAGTAATTTTTTTACCCCAGTTTCTAGATGTTTCAGAAGCAATTTTGTTAGTAGCGTCAATACCCATTTTACTACCAAGACCAGGTAAAGGGGATGCAAAATCGAGATAATCTATAGGTGATCTGTCTATAAAAGTTGAGTCTCTCATTGGATCGCTCCTAGTAGATACAGCCCACATAACTTCCTTCCAATCACGTATGTTTATGTCATCATCGACTACAATTATAAATTTCGTATACATAAATTGACGTAAATAGGACCAAACACCCATCATAATTTTTTTAGCTTGCCCAGCGTAAGATTTTTTTATTGATACAATAGCAATCCTATACGAGCATCCTTCTGGAGGTAGCCAAAAATCAACTATTTCAGGAAATTGCTGACGAATTATAGGTATGAACATTTCATTTAAAGCTTCTCCTAAGATAGAAGGTTCATCAGGCGGTTTACCAGTATATGTACTTAAATATAGGGACTGCTTTTTCATGGTAATTGCTTTAACATTAAAGACTGGAAAATATTCTATGTCATTGTAGTAGCCTGTATGATCGCCGAAGGGTCCTTCAGGCAAATATTCCTCGAAACTTACTTCCCCTTCTATAATAATTTCTGCATCAGCTGGAACTTCTAAATCGATGGTTTTACATTTAACTAAATTTACCTTTTTTTTACTCAAAAAACCGGCAAAATTGTATTCCGATACGTTATCAGGCAAAGGAGTTACTGCAGCTATGGTAATACTGGGGCTGGCACCTATAACTGCGGCAGCAGGGAAAGGGTCTTTCTTAGATTCTTTCCATCTATGATGTTGTTGTTCTCCCCCTCTCATTTTGAGCCAGCGCATTAAGAGTTTCTTTTTACTTACATATTGGAGTCTATATATACCTAAATTATAA
>JBPBQH010000206.1:0-6458 GCA_050954685.1 Janthinobacterium lividum
TCTTGCTTAAGCAGCACAGAATTTGATAGCATAATCCAAGGCACTCTAGCCCAGGCACACGTATTACCATCAACTGAAACTAAGTATTTGTATTTAAGATGTTCAGACTCAGTTAAGTGGCCAGAATTATCGAGTAAGGTAGTCAGAATTCTAAATAATTCAAATCCGCTATCATTTTCGGCAAAGTTAGTATAAAAAGTAAATTGTGCATCTATTAATTCAGGAAAGCTGCGAGAAAGCATAGCTAGAGTAAGCCTTGGTATCTTATCATAATTTTCTAAATTATATACTCTACCGGTAGTAGTACCGCGCCAAAATATTTTAGTAGAGTCCTTTTTATGCCAAGGATATTTTTGTGACCCTTCAATTATCTCTTTAACTAACTTAGGCCAGTTTTTTTCAGTTAATATATAAGGATCAGGAAGCAATAATCGTTCATGTTCTAAATTTGACGACAAGTCTTTGGACATCATAAATGTTGGAGAGTTTACAATTAAATGTTCGATACCTGGTGCGGCGTCTATGCTATCGACGCCAAGTACTAAAAAATCGATATTGCCTATATTATGTGTTTTTACAATCCTCTGCAATGCGACTCCAAGAACTCTATATATGTTTGATGCAGAGCTATGGGGGACAGACAGACTAGATTGACCATATACAACTTTATCAATGATTTGAAATCTGCAAATCTCTAATTCTTTTTTCCTCTTTTCAGGTAAGCTATATATGGCTTCAATGTCCTCCATATTAATGCCATCTTTCCTAAACGGATTAAATTGGTTAATTAGATGATTAACGATTTCTTTACGAGGTTCAATTGAAGGCTCCAAATATTTTATAAAATATTTAGTACTATAATCGACGGAGCCTAACAGAGCTCCGAGAAATATTAATAAAATTATGCCCAGTAATTTTATTACCACCACAGTAATATCAAATATTTATTAGTAAACGCTCAGGGTTTTCAATAGATTCCTTAATTTTTATCAAAAAGGTTACAGCTTCTTTACCATCAATAAGACGATGATCATACGACAGAGCGACATACATCATTTGTCTGATTTCTATTTTACCATTAATCACTACTGGTCTTTCTTTAGTTTGATGAAGTCCTAAAATTCCTGATTGAGGAGGATTAATTATGGGCGTCGATAAAAGGGAGCCATAAACTCCACCATTAGATATAGAGAAAGTTCCGTCGGACAAATCAGCCATAGATAATTTACCTTCTTTAGCTTTTTTACCTAAATTTGATATTTCAGACTCTATATCCGAGAAGGAAAGTTTATCACTGTTCCTAACTATAGGTACGACTAGACCTCTATCAGTACCAACTGCAACTCCAATGTCGTAAAAATTCTTATATATAATGTAGTCATCTTCTATTGCAGCATTAACAGAAGGTATGACTTTCAGAGCCTCGACTGTGGCTTTCACAAAGAAGGACATAAAGCCTAGTTTTATTTTGTGCTTTTTTTCGAACTCTTCCTTATATTTTGATCTCAAGCTTATCACATTTGTCATGTCTATTTCGTTAAAAGTAGTCAAAATAGCAGCAGTATTTTGTGAAGCCTTAAGGCGCTGCGCTATAGTTTTACGTATTCCAGACATCTTGACTCGTTCCACGGGTTTTGAGTCTACAGAATATATAGGTTGAAGAGTTGCTGTAGCAGCAACAGACATAACAGGCTTACTCAAATGTGCTAGTGCATCTCCTTTTGTAATCCTCCCATCTTTACCTGAACCTTGTATATTAGCTAGATCTATGTTATTTTCGCTGACAATTTTTTGTACAGATGGTGGCAACGTTAGACTTTGATTAATATTCTGAACGGCTACCGATTTATTGCTTGATTCCTTTATAGGACTTATAAACTTTACAACTTCTGCTTTATTTTGCAGTGCAGAAGATGTCAACGGAGATTGAGGTTGAGGGATAAATTCTGCAGCGACAATTTCTCCGACAATTTCTCCTACTAGCACAGTATCACCATCATTCTTTACGATCTTTCCTAATATTCCATCGGTAGGTGAATTAATATCGAAAGTTACTTTTTCAGTTTCTAATCCCATAATAGGTTCGTCAATTTTGACAGAATCTCCTTGTTTCTTTAACCACCTTACTGTTGCTTCTGAAACAGATTCACCTAGTGGAGGAACTACTATATTTGTACTCATTGTAAATTGCCTTTTTCATATTTTTACTTTCATTTAAATATATTATCTTTTTTACTACCAAGACAATATTATATAGCTAGTGCTTCTTTAATTATTTTTTCTTGTTCTTTGTTATGTACATATAAATAACCTACAGCGGGAGAAGCCGAAGCATTACGACCTATATATTGCAAACTTTGTTGTACCGAAATATTTTCTAACGATAATTTCAGATATTCTTTAATATATTTCCAGGCACCCATGTTTTGGGGCTCTTCTTGACACCAAACAAATTCCTTTACATTCTTATATTTGTTCAATATCTTTGCGTGCAATTCATGAGCAAATGGATATAACTGTTCAAATCTGATAATTGCTATATCAGAAATATTATTTTTCACTCTCATTTCGATCAGATCATAATATATTTTACCACAGCAAAAAATTACTCTCTTAACATTGTGCGGTTTCATATTATTATCTAATTCATCAATGATCGGTAAAAAGCTAGTGCCTGTTCCCATATCGTCGAGATTCGAGACAGCCAACTTATGGCGTAATAATGACTTTGGTGTCATAACTATCAGAGGCTTACGCGTTTTACTATATATCTGACGACGTAACATGTGAAAAAGTGACGCTGGCGTGGTAGGGTAGGTAATGTACATATTATTATCAGCAGCGAGTTGTAAAAATCTTTCAAGTCTAGCTGAGCTATGTTCAGGCCCTTGTCCCTCAAAACCATGAGGTAGGAGTACAACTAGTCCGCTCATCCTTAGCCACTTAGTTTCAGCGCTTGAAATAAACTGATCAAAGATAATTTGAGCACCATTAGCAAAATCACCGAATTGCGCTTCCCACAATACTAAATGTTGAGGATTTACTTGTGAATATCCATATTCAAAGCCAAGCACTCCATATTCAGATAAGTTACTATCGGCAACAAAATATTCTGCTTGGCTCTTTGTCCTTTCGCTACTTATGTTATTTAAAGGTACATATATATTATCGTTAGTTTGATCATGGAGAACTGAATGACGATGAGAAAAAGTTCCCCTACTGCAGTCTTGCCCTGTAAGTCTTATAGCTATTCCTTCTGCAAGTAAGCTGGCGAATGCTAGTTGTTCAGCTGTAGCCCAGTCTACGGGTAATTCTTCATTTAGTGTTTGTATTCTCTGCTCAAACAATTTTTTAAGCTTTAGGTTAAGAATAAAATTTTCTGGAGTATAACAAAGCGAGATACCTATTTCTCTCAGCAAGGATTTAGAAACACCTGTAGGTTGTGGGTCACTATCAAATCTAGCAAACCCGTTCCATCTGCCTTCGAGCCATTGCGCTTGAGCTCTATAATTTTTTGCTTCAGCATATTCCCCATCAAGTAATCCTTTAAATTTTGTCTTTAATTCTTCAAAATAGGAATCATTTATTATTTTAGAATTAGTTAATTGATCTGCATAAATTTTGCCAGGCGTTGATTTAGATTTAATAATATTATACATAGTACTTTGAGTATACATTGGCTCATCGCCCTCATTGTGACCGTATTTACGATAGCAAATTACGTCAATAACGATATCCCTGCCAAATTTAGATCTATAATTAGCGGCAATATTGACAGCAAGAAGCACAGCCTCTATGTCTTCACCATTAACGTGAATAATTGGCGCTCCTACGATTTTTGCAATCTCAGTAGCATACCTGCCGGCTCTTGTATCTTTAGCATTAGCAGTAAAGCCAATCTGATTATTAATTACAATGTGCAACATTCCACCAACATCATAGGCATCAAGACTGGACATGATTAGACTCTCAGCTACTACCCCCTGGCCACAAAATGCTGCGTCACCGTGGATCAAAATACCCATGACGGTTTTCCTTTCCTTATCGCCAATTAAATCCTGCTTAGCTCTAACCTTGCCAGCAACTACAGGATTTACTGCCTCTAAGTGGGAAGGGTTTGAGGCGAGGGAGAGATGAATAGCTTTGCCATCTATTATTTTATCTGCAGAATATCCCATATGATATTTCACATCACCCGCAACATCTAGATTATTTGGAAAGGCGCTAAAGCCCATAAATTCTGATAGAATTGCCCTATAAGGTTTACCCATTACTTTTGTTAGAGTACATAGTCTTCCACGGTGAGCCATACCTAGCACTACGTCTGATACGCCTTGATTTACAGAAAGCTTGATGAAGCTATTTAACGCCATTATGCAAGCATCCCCACCTTCAATCGAGAAGCGTTTAGCTCCTGGAAACTTGGTATGTAAATATTGCTCGAAACCTTCAATTTCGACTAAATCTTGTAGTGCTAATTTCCTTTTTTCGTCAGTAAGATTGAAGTAAGTATTTTGGTTCTCGATTTGTTCAAATAGCCATGTCTTTTCGTCAATATTTTCGACGTGACTAAATTGTGCACCAATACTGCTGCCGTAAGTTTTATCAAGTATTTCTACTAGCTGGTTGAGTGTACATTCTCTAAGACTTGAGAACTCCTCCATAACAGAGATTTGTAGATTCAATTGACTTTCTGAAAAACCAAAGTCTTCAATATTTAATTTGAGTTCGAATTTAGACCTAACGCGCTCAAGACCTAGTGGATCAAGCTTAGCAAGGTAATGTCCGCGTTCACGAAAGTTATCAATCATAGATCTCGCTTTAAGAGAGAGCAATTCTGTAATATCTCCGCTTTCGTGATTATATTTTTCTAGATATTTTATAGGTTCTTTTACGTCTCTAGCCTCTAGCTTTTCTACCTCAGGCTTCTCTATAACACTAGCGGTGCATTTAAGATTTTTAGTACTACTACCTGAAGTTTCTTTAAAATATTGTTGCCAATCTGAGGATACAGAATTTGGATTATCCAGATATAATTGATATAATTCTTCAATAAATACTCCGTTACTACCAAACAGAAAGCTTGTTCTCTCAAAATTATTTTTCACTACCCACACTCCTAAGAAAGCCCAATAATAATGAGCTTAGTTTACACAAACCTAGGGCGTTATAGCAAGCTTTTTAAGAAGAGCATCAAATGATTGACTGAAAGCTCGTGATTATATACAGCGGTATTTGGCAAGAAAGAGTCCAACAGGAGATATGTCTATAGTATTGCAAGCATAAAAATCGATAATTTACTCTATCTATTATTATATGCGAAAAGGTTTGAAACTAAGATACTAAAATAAGTCTATAGCATTGAAAGCTATAGACTCATTTTGTTGATTATGACTTATAAGAACAAGTAAGTTTGTTTAGCGCTGTATTATCAATCTCCCCATTCATCGTCATCGTCTTTGTTACCTTCTTGGTTACCTTTTTGTCCGTTCTTACGTAGATGTTCATCTATTGCCTTGTGAAAAATACTTCCGATTCCTAAAGACTGTTTCTGTACCGGTACCGGTTGTTCCGATACCGGTTGTTTTAGACCGGTGCTGGCTCTTATTGATTCAAGAAAAGCAGCACGAGAAGGTGGAGGAGGAACTGGTGCGCTCACTAGTTCTTTAGATGCAGAGCTTTCTCCTTGTTTTGCAGGAGGAGGTTTAACTTCTCCCTTAGTATCATTATTGTTCCCTGACTCCGACGATGTTCCTACATCATCATCGCCATCCACTTCATCCCCATTGATTGCTATTCTTCTTTCTTCGACCTTAGCTGCGGTATGACCTTTGTTGTTAGCCCTATGTTCTGCTTTATATTGTGCAACTTTAGCTTCAATGTCACCATATCCCTCAGGTCTCGATAATATTTCTTGTGCCTTGAGCGCAACAGCATCAGGAATAGATGTAGGATCTAACTCTGATTGGTTTCTGATCTCTGGCTTAGGATTTGATAATATTCCTGCTACCTTAAGCACAATAGGTGGCGGTGGTGGCGGTGGTGGCAGTGGCAGTGGTCCGCTTAAGTCTATTTGTGGTAAGTCTTCTGGTGACGGTGGCGGTGGTGGCGGTGGCAATGGTCCGCTTAAGTCTATTTGTGGTAAGTCTTCTGGTGACGGTGGCAGTATCAATATATCTGCATCCGCTTGGTGAAGTTGTTGCACCAATTGAGCTAGCGGCAGCGGTGCTCCTACTGCTGCTGGTCGAGCTGGCTGAATTTGTTCCATCGGTTGATCTGCTTGAGCTGGTTGAGCTCGCGGCGGTTGCATCGGTTGCACTGCTACTGCTGTTGGCACTCCCACTGTTGCTGCCGCTACTGCCGGTATCACTGGTGCTGGCGGTGCTCCTACTGCTGCTGGCGGTGCTGCTGGTGCTCCTACTACTGGTGGCGGTGCTCCTACTGCTGCTGGCGGTGCT
>JBPBQH010000158.1:0-6383 GCA_050954685.1 Janthinobacterium lividum
AGATGAGGCAATTTTATCAATCTTATCTATTATAATAGCCTACGTAGCTTCCTTAATAATTTCTGCTTTTATAAACTCCAGACTTACTAGCATTTTAAGAGATGTAGGTGGAAACAGCACTGATAAATTTTTAGGTTTGCTCGCAGGTTTTATAAAAGGTAATGTAATTTGCCTTATTATATTTATGACTATCGTAGTTTTCTCCACTAGTCAGTACCATAATCTTAGAACTACTGGTAAAATAGTTATTTCTGACAATGAAGATAAGTACCCACTTTGGTTCTCAAAGTCAGTATCTTTTAAATATATGAGTAGTATAGCTACTAGCTTAATCTCTAACCTGCCAGAAGATATATTAAGTCCTTATAAATTATCAAAAGAAGTAGAGCAAGGAAGTATTACAATTATGGAAGATGAATTATTTTTACCAAACTATGAGAACTCGTTCGACGAACCAGCATCTGAGTAAATGATATGAAGGCTTATCTCATTGGAGAACATTTTGCGGAACTTAAAAATAGACTATTTAAGATAATATTTACATTTGTTTTCAGTTTTCTTATTTGTTACTACTTTAGTGATAATATCTATACTATACTGCTTCAACCTTTGATCAAAGTGACTCATCAATCCGACTTAAGGAAAATTATCTATACTGGTCTTACTGAGGCTTTCTTTACATATATAAAATTAGCAACATTTAGTGCTTTTATTGTTACTTTTCCGATGATTGCACTGCAAGTTTATTTATTCATTGCACCGGGACTCTATAGGGTAGAAAAAAAAATGGCAGCGTTCATTTTAATTACCTCGCCAATACTATTTTGGTCAGGAGGAGTTTTTGTTTTTTTATTCGTCATGCCCAAGGCTTGGCACTTTTTCATGGGTTTTGAGAATACTAGTAGTAGAATACCAATAATTTTAGAGGCTAGAATTAGTGAATATTTGAATCTAGTCATCCAATTAATTACCGCTTTCGGTATAGCTTTCCAGCTACCAATAATTATTTTAATGATGAACTTATTAAAATTGATAAATGCGGCTAATCTAAGAAAAAAAAGACGCCTAGCAGTAGTTATAAACTTTATTATAGCTGGAGTACTGACACCGCCAGATGTATTGAGTCAATTAGCTCTTGCGCTGCCTTTGCTTTTATTATATGAACTTTCAATTCTAATGTGTAAATTTACTGAAAAGAAGAGAATAAATGCTTGACATAAAATGGATTAGAGAGAATAAGCGAGAATTTGATCAGCTCTTACACAAGAGAGGTATCAGAGCTATGTCCGAAGAAATAATCAAACTTGATGAAAATAAAAGGCAATTAATAAACTTAATTCAAGAGTTGCAACAAGCGAGAAATAAGAAGTCAAAATTTCTCGGAGGCATAAGTAATAAACAAAGCAAAGAATTTTTAGAAACTAAGCGTGATGTTGAGCATATAAATGAGAAGCTAGAAGATCTCACCAATCAATTTAATAGTGATAATAGTTTACAAGATATATTGGATAATTTGCCAAATCTTCCAAGTACAGAAGTTCCATTTGGCGTCGACGAAACTATGAACGAATTAATCAAAGAGTCTGGAATTCCAAGAAAAAATCTTACAGCAAAGCAACATTTCGAAATAGGAGAACAGCTAGGAATGATGGACTTCGTTCAAACTGCTAAAATCTCTGGTAGTCGTTTCGTTACTTTGAAAGGAACTCTTGCTAAATTAGAGAGGGCCTTAATTAGCTTCATGATAGATATTCACACTAATGAATTTGAATTCACTGAGATGTCTCCTCCTTACCTAGTTAAGCCCTTAGCTATGTATAATACTGCCCAGCTACCAAAGCTTAGTGAAGAATCATTTTTAACAACAACCGATTATAGATTAATTCCAACAGGCGAAGTGTCCCTTACTAATATGGTAGCAGATAGCATATTAGCAAGAGAAAGTTTGCCGATTAGGTATGTAGCTCATACTCCATGTTTTGGATCAGAAGCAGGTAGTGCAGGCAGAGATACTAGAGGTATAATAAGACTACATCAATTTAGTAAGGTGGAATTAGTCACTATAACTACACCCCAGGAATCTGAAGCAGAACATCAATATATGAGAAATGCCGCAGAAGAAATTTTGAAGAGATTAAAATTACCTTACAGAGTAATGCTGTTGTGCAGTGGTGACATGGGCTTTGCAGCTAAAAAAACTTATGACATCGAAGTTTGGTTGCCAGGACAAAACCAGTATCGTGAAATATCTAGCTGCTCTAATTGTGGCGATTTTCAGGCAAGAAGAATGAAAGCGAGATATAAAGAGTTCGGTGCGTCAGATACTACTTTTATTCACACTTTAAATGGTTCAGCTCTACCAATCGGCAGGACTATAGCAGCTATTCTTGAAAATTATCAAAATGACGACGGCTCCGTCACTATTCCAAGTGCCCTGGTTAGTTATATGAATGGAATAGAAAAAATTGAGGCCAGTACAAATTAAAAATATTAGCTACTAGCAAATATTGAGGCTATTCTAGCAGAATTAAAACGACTTATTTGTTAGTTATATTCCTATTGCTTGGCTCTTCGTCACAAATTTTCAAAAGCGCCAAGCTTGCTTGTTTTATAACTCGTTGACAAAGCTTCGATATTTTGGTAATGCTATTACTTAAGGAAAACATATCTTAATCTCTCACCGTAAGTGTCGGACAATAACCTACTAAAGTAAGCGTACCTGATAACCATAAAACGCCTTTTTTCAATTATAACTATCAACTAATATTTAAGCATGACTGAAAAAACCAAAACACATAGTAAAGTAGAAATAGAAAATATTAATGATCAAGTAGTTGATGAAAAAGTAAATGACCAAAAAGATCATGTAATTCGTAGAAGTAGTCCAGAACCACTAAAGCGTAAGCAGCATGACAAATTTAGACGTAATGCAAGCGACGCTACAATAAGCACTGACGCTACAATAAGCACTGACGCTACAATAAGCACTGACGCTACAATAAGCACTGACGAAGTAAAAGAGGAGGCGGCGGAGAATAAAGCGGACATCGAGAATTTTAGCGATCAATCCCCATCTCAGAATGTTACTCCGGATGTAATAGTAAATTTGAGAGCACTTAAACGTAAGCTTCCAGAGGATCTACAAGCTCAGGCTGAAGCACTTAACATTGAAAATATCAGTTCTTTATTAAAGCAAGAGTTAATATTTGCAATCTTGAAAAAAATTGTTGAACAAGGAGGATTAATTTCTGGCGAGGGAGTTTTAGAAGTGCTACCAGATGGCTTCGGTTTTTTAAGGTCACCTGAAGCTAGTTATTTTGCTGGACCAGATGATATTTACGTGTCACCAAGTCAAATTCGTCGTTTTGGCTTGCGTACTGGGGATACAGTAGAAGGACAAATTAGAGCACCAAAAACTAATGAACGCTACTTTGCTCTCCTTAAAGTTAATAAAGTCAATTTTGAAGAAACTTCCAAAGCATATCACAGAGTACATTTTGATAATCTTACTCCTCTATATCCTGAGCAGAAATTAGCTTTGGAGGTGGAGAATGAGAATAAAGATTTCAGTACGAGAATAATCGAATTAGTAGCTCCGATGGGGAAAGGACAGCGGGCTTTGATTGTCGCCCCACCTAGGACAGGTAAGACTGTACTCTTGCAAAATATCGCCCACGCAATCACTACTAATCACCCAGAAGTGTACTTGATAGTTTTACTTATCGACGAGCGTCCTGAGGAAGTTACAGATATGCAAAGATCGGTTAAAGGCGAGGTAGTAAGCTCTACATTTGATGAACCAGCTACACGGCATGTTCAGATTGCTGAAATGGTAATAGAAAAAGCTAAGCGTTTAGTTGAGCATAAGAAGGACGTAGTTATATTACTCGACAATATTACTCGCTTAGCTAGAGCTTATAATACGGTGGTACCTTCCTCTGGAAAAGTTCTAACTGGTGGAGTTGATGCCAACGCTTTGCAAAGACCGAAAAGATTCTTTGGTGCAGCACGCAATATCGAGAACGGGGGGTCACTAACTATAATTGCCTCCGCACTTATTGATACAGGTTCCCGAATGGATGAAGTAATTTTTGAGGAATTCAAAGGTACAGGCAACTCGGAAATAGTTCTCGATAGAAAGATTTCCGACAAACGTATTTTTCCTGCAATTGATATTACAAAATCTGGAACGCGCAAGGAAGACTTACTGGTTGATAAGGCTATGCTAAGCAAGATGTGGGTGCTACGCAGAATTATCAATCCAATGGGTACAGTTGACGCAATCGAATTTTTATTAGACAAACTTAAAAATACGAAAACTAATTCGGACTTTTTTGATTCAATGAATTCTTAAATTGTTGCTAGAGCAAAAAAGCTATTATCATATCTAACTGCATTTGAGTATTATCTAGGAAAGATATTTTAAATAGTATTGATCTAGCTTTATTGTTTTTGCGTAATAGAAATTTTTCATTTTTGCTATGACATCATATTCTTCAATCATCGTATTTAAGGATTCTAGTACCTAACATTCATCTTAATCATTAAAGTATTTTAGTAAAATTGATACTAGATGGATCTTTATATTCTACGATCTTGTGTACCTTTTCTATAGAACTTGACTGATTATCTTTTATTCTAGCGTCGAAATTACTATATATTTCAAGTTGCTCATATAGTCCAGCAAGTTCTTGTTTAGCATATAGCATCTACCATCTACCATCATGGTCTCCTCAAATATATCTTAATATACTAGTTATATTTCTATTAGATACTCCTATGCGCACCTTACAAATTTAATTCTGCATTCTTGATAGCTCATTGTTCCTGCAAGACTGTATTATGTAGTTCCATCTTTGCAAGGATTTGTACCATTCGTAAGTAGTGATTCTGGTAAGAAAATTTTAGATGAAGCTATGAGCAATATGGAATTAGTACAGAAACTTTCTCAAGAAGGAATAGCTGGCCAGGCTCAATTTCACAACAAGTTTAAAGAAGAGCTTAAGACATTGGAATGGAAGGCTAGAAGGAACAGGCAATAAATATACTATTTAGCCTATATGAAAACACTTATCCACACCCACGTAAAAGGAGGTAACTTATTAGTAGATACTGGTGTCTATGCAGCCCTAACATTTTTGAAAGATGAACTCCATAATTTGTTGTCTATATGCTACTTAGAACGAAACTTTGCACTTTTTCGAAAGCTTTATTCTCTACCTGGCGCACTCTTTCTTTAGATATGCTATATTTGATGCTCAATTCGTCTAAGGTCACTGGTGATTCTCTGAGCTTGCGCGCAGATAAAATTTCAAACTCACGAGGATTAAGAGTCTTCATAGCTTTATCAAGCAAATTACGTCTATTAACAGAGTCTTGTTGACTCATTAACATCATTTCCTGATTAGGTCTAGTTTCTGGCAAGAATTCAATCATTTCACTTGTTGAATTATCACCTTGATTAGTTATTACATTATTTAGCGATAAATCGGAACCGAATAATCTAGAATTCATCTCTCTGACTTCTTTGTGAGTAACGCCAAGTTCTTGAGCTATTTGGGTAAAGTCTTCATCAGTAGTAGCTCTGGAATAAAGATTAGTTATTTTGCGCTTGATCTTGCCTAGACTGAAAAATAATTTTTTCTGTGCAGCAGTCGTACCAATTTTAACTACAGACCATGACCTAAGTACATACTCCTGTATAGATGCCTTTATCCACCACATAGCATAAGTAGAGAGTCTAAAACCTAAATCTGGATTGAATTTTTTGACTGCTTGCATAAGACCCAAATTACCTTCAGATACTAATTCAGGTATTGGTAGGCCGTAATTTTTGTAGCCGACAGCGATTTTGGCTACTAGTTTTAGATGGCTAGTTACCAATTTTTGCGCAGCTTCTATGTTATTATCGTCGAGATAAGCCTTCGCGAGTGAGAATTCTTCTTCATAGGTAAGCGACGGAATTTTATTTATTTCTTGCAGATATCTATAAAACCCAGAATCACCCGAAAGGCTTGGTAGACTAACGCTTTTAGACATTTTCAAATCAACTCATATTCTATTGAGATATTATTTATTAAGATTCTAACATAAAATTTTAGCAAACAACACTAGGAAAATTGATAACTTTTTAAACATTAAATAGCTCACATATTTAAGCTTGAGTTTTTTAGTGATATACTTATTTAAACACTTCTACAGTGAAGGGTTCATCAAGACACTACAAATTCAAAGTGTTATATTGTATATCTATTACTTCGTATGACTTACTTCCTTTAGGAGTATAGACTTCTACTATATCGCCAACAGCTTTCCCTATTAATGCTCTAGCAATTGGTGAAACTATGGATACTCTTTTTTTAGTTATATCTGCCTCATATTCA
>JBPBQH010000012.1:0-6356 GCA_050954685.1 Janthinobacterium lividum
ATTATGTAACCAAATGCATAACTGAACTTATAACAATACAAAAAATACTAGCAATTTTAATCTTTTGATCTTTCCTAATATTTTGTCAATGTTTTTATGTTGCTTCTAGCTGTGATTCTAAAGTATACCCTACAATACCATCCTTACTACTATCAATAATGCGTGCATATAGAACCCTTTTTAGCTTTGTTTTACAGTTGTGGTCAAAGGTTAAGATTCTATAGTTACAGAAAGCAAGTACTTCATCCAAAATGCAATGATGTTCAAGTTTATGATCTATTGCAACCGCTCCGTTTATTAAATAGATGACCTATATTTTTACATATTGACTTATTATTTTGTTCCTTATTCGTAAGACAGCATTTCTAAATACTTCATTATGAATAAATTTCGTCATAAAACTTTTCTCTGTCTTCTTTAGATAGTTTGGCAAAATTTAATAAAGCAGTTCTTATTACCTGAGATTTCGACAATCTATCTTTTTTTGATATTTGTTGTAATATATTAATATACTCTGATGTCATGCTAAAAGTTACTCTTTCAGTATTGCTACTAGACTTACCTTCAGAATACTCTGACACTTTATCGATAAACTTTGCTTTTTTTAAATCAGAAAATTTTGACATTTAGAAACTCCTCTACTAATGAATACAATTCTAATGCAGCTTTATTAGCTACGCCTAGTTCTACAACACTTAGTCCTTTTTCTTCGCTATCGTCATAAATATTTCTGTGAAATATAATGGTATTTAAACATGGTAAGTCCCAATCCTGACATACATCTTTGGCATCTATAATTCGTTGATATTGTGAAGGTAAGGAAGGAGCTTGATTAACAACCATTGAATATCGCATACTTGGATTGGTAATTTTTGCTTCTTCAATCAACTCTCTTAAATGTTTTATTGTTTTTAAATCTCTTCTTTTAGGTCTAATTGGGAATAAAGCATGTGTGCATGTTACTAGCGACGATCTAAGCGCTTTAGAATCCTGCCCGCCGCAATCAATTAAAATGGTTTTGTATTTTAATTTAACTTTTTCTAAATTATTTAAAATATTACCGTACATTTGTACGCATTCTATATGCGGATCTATTAAATTATTATTCCTTTCCTGAATCCAATCAGAAGTAGTCTTTTGAGGATCGCAATCTATTATTAATAAATTGGAGTCTATTTTCTGTAAGATAACAGCAATATTTTGAGTTAAGCAACTCTTGCCAGTCCCTCCCTTTTCTCCACCTATAAGTATCAACATATTAATTACTTCTTATTTAGATTAAATATTACGTACCGTTATGTACTAGTATGTATAGTTATTACTAATACGTAATGATACATATAATTATATAATGGTAATAATATTATTACTAGTATGAATTAGTAAGTATCAGTAGTAATGTTATGACAAAGTAATAATGTTGTATAAATATGACTTTTTACTATATGAAATTTAAAATTAATCAGCTCTTTAGATACTAATCAGTATCATTTTGATGTAATCTAAAATGTATTTTATGTATACAAAGCATATATAATGTATATATATATGCTTTGACAGAAATGTGAGTTGCTATATTGACGAGTAGAATTAATGAAAGTACCAACTGAGCAAAATTATATATTGAATGCCTTTCAATTAAGAGCAGCTAGAGTTACTGCTGGTGTATCATTGAGTGCTATAGGCAACCTACTTGGCTTCACTAAAGCTGCTGTATCTTTATGGGAGCATCAAAATAACTTGACTCAAATAAGAACCTCAAATGATAACGTCACTGTTATAAAAGAATTTTTTGCACAGCACAGTATATTTTTTCCAGACGCAAATAGCATAGGTTTAAAGGCTGGCTTAATAGGCAAAAAGCGAGCAGGCTTGACAAGATTTCAGTTAAGAGCTGCTCGCGCTATACTTCATATGAGTCAAGAAGAATTAGCAGCCCTTATAAATATACCAAGATACATTATTCAGAAAGCAGAGCTTGCGATGCTTAATCGTTACGTACATACGCTTCCTCCAATTGAATCGTTGCCCCTACAATTGCGAAATTTTTTTGAGGAAAGAAATTTTATTTTCTGTAACGATTTTATCGTTTCATTCTATGACAATAAAAAAAGTTCTTGACGTTCGGGAATATCCTAAATATATTAAAGAAATTATAATAAAAAAGGTACTACAGCTAAAAATAACCGTAATACCAAAGAAAAAGAAAGAAAATTTTAATAAACGTATAAGTTAAGTATTAACAGTACCCGACTTATGTTAGAAACTTTGAAAAGGTTTTGTATTTATAAAGTTACTACTCTTTTTCTCAGATTGCAAGTATTTTTAGCTATTTTGCCTACACATTGCGAGGAAAATCATGCTATCCAGCAGCCAATACATAACTAAAAGTACTAACTTAAAGCTAAAAACCAACTCCAGACTCAAGAATTGGAAATTTACCTTAACTAAAAAGTCCGGTAATTTAGACCAAGGACTAAATAGTTTAGTTGAGCTAATCATTTATTGGTACAAGCCTCAACCAGTTGTTGATTCAGACTCTGGAGCAAAACAATTCATTCACAAGTTTCAAGGTGATGTCTGGCAGACCTCTTATGCTTATTTAACTAAAAAACTTGGTTGCAGTAAGGAAACTATTCGCAGAAGAATAGTAAAGCTAGAAGAACTAGGTTACATAAAGCGTGAGTTTAGAGATATTTTTGTCAACGGACAAGGATACAATAACCGATTATTCCTTCATTTAAGTAATAAATTCTTTAAATCTGTCACTGGCTTTAACAAAGTCTCCTATAATGGCGAAGACAAAATGTTTATTGACAGTAAAGCCTTTACTCCTTTACCAAGTAAACACATAACAGACGAGATTTATACAAAAAATAGTATGTTACCCTCCCCCCAAAAAAAGGAGGTACTAAATATAGATATATATAACACTATATTTAAGAATAGATCTAGTGAATCTAATTTTGTTAAAAACAAATTTAAGCAGCAAGAAATCGAGCCTGAGATTCCAGCTGATGATTATTTGGTAGAAGATTCAACAATGCAAGAAGCTACAAACATCAGTCCTGCTTTATCTGAATCTAATCAAAACGATAGCGATTTTCTAGCTGTAGTGGCTCCTATGGAGATTTCCCCCCCTTCTACGCCTCTAAAGAACTTGGCAACCAAAATAATAAACAAGGTCAGAGGTTACAAGCGAACACCTATAAGCGAATTCTACCCAATAAGCGAAGAAGATGCAGAACAATTAAGAAAACAATCAGGAAGAGAGTTTAACCTAAGCTATATCAATCAGCTACTGAAGAAACTGAGTAAAGCTAAACCAAACCATGGTTTTTATACCAAAGGGTTATTCATGGGATACATGACTAAAGTCTTGGCCTGTGAGCTAAGGCAGGCAGTAAATGTGAACAATGAAGGATTTAAGTTTAGAGGAGAAGGAGATGGAGGAAAAGAAGCTAAGAGTCAGGAGAAATACTTACAGGAGATCGAATACAGCAGTGATACAAGCTGTAGAGGTCAACTAAAGAGGAAGATAGCCTCAGTATTTGATGCTAAAGTTGCTTATAAAATGTTGGTTAGTTATAGCTTTGATGAAGCTGGCCCTACTACTGATAAGTTTGAAATTAGGCAGATTAGCAGCAATGAAATAGAAATAACAGCTAATCAAGAGAGATTATTGTTAGAACAGGTGAGGGCAGTGTATGGCAATCACATAGAGAAATTGGAGTTAGTAAAATCTGATATTGAGCCTGAACTAACACGAACATTTGGATCGACTGAATCATTACTGGACTTATCCAAATCGATAAAGGCAAGCTCGCCTGAGATAGATTTGGGAATGCCAGGAAGTATATGGCATAAGGTAAGTTTAAAACTACTCAAGTACTACGGGGAAGCTATCCACCATTCATGGTTTAGTAAGCTCGAAGTGGAAGAAGATCATGCAAGCAAAAAGCTAATAATCAAAGCTCCGACTAATTTTATTAGTAGCTGGATAACACAGCATTACAGCTCTTTGATTGAACAGTTCTGTCAGCAAGAGCAATTTGCTTTATCAGGAATCTGTAAAGTATAACGAAATTATCTGGGTTTGAATTTAATTATATTGGATGGAAGATCCTCAGTATGGTTTTTGATTTTGATAGGAAATAATAAATTAGTTTCAGTTCCGACTCCTAAAACTGGATTGAGGTTGCATTTACAATTCATAGCTTCAACTAATTGGAACAAATATTTAATTGAGGAATTGAAATGACTGATATTACCATTAAATTTTGAATTAATTCTTTCCATATCGCTAGGATCGATTCCTAACCCTGAGTCTTTAATGTTTATGCTCAAAAACCTATCGTCTGCTAGAACCTTTAAGGAAGAAGAAACTTCAACTCTTCCTCCATGCGCTAGTCCGTCAATAGCGTATGATAAGAAGCCAACTATTATTAATTTGCTACAAAGCCTGTCGGTGTAAATATCAGGTAAATCATCTTGAAGATTAAGCATGGTCTCAACTTCTTTGTTTAATATATATCCAGCCTTTATTTCTAATGATTCTTTGATGACCTGATTTAGATTAATATTCTCATAATTTATTTGCTCAGGTAAAGGATTAGTTAAATTACTTTCAGAACCAATCACTGATAGTAGATCACGGATCTTCTCATCCGTATCACCATCTAACTGGTAATTATCAATTATACTACTGAGTAAGGAACTGCCTGCCTTAGTAATTTTCGTGGCTTTACTTATAATATTTTCATCAATATTATGTTTTAGTTTCCTTGTTGCAGATTCAGAAAGTTTATTAATACTAATAGTTTTTTTTCTGGTATACTTAATAGAAATCCACGTCACTAAGCTAACTATTAGATTAATGAGTGTAATTATTGCTAGATATTCTAAAAGAGTACTAGTTATTACTAGTTGATCGTATGCAACAATGATACTGTATGGGGTATTAGGAATCTTTAAAGAAGTTTGGTATTTTGCATCAGCTAAAAGATTTTCATGCGAACGCAGATCTAAGTTTTTACTAAAAAAACTAACAGTGTCTCGTTCATCGAATACTAAAAAACTAACATCTTTATTAACTTTCTTAGTTAAAATTTTATTTAATTCCTCGACGTTGAATCCTATTACTAAAGATCCTATAAATTCCTGATTTTCATTAGTAATTCCCATACCAGCTGGAATAACTAGTATACTACTGGGAAAACCGACAGTAGGAGATGACAAATGTAATTTGCAGGTCGTACTTCTGCATAGTTTAGTATAAGCTCTTGAATTCATATCTACTGGAGGATTATGTATACCTTTTTTTTGGTTTAACAATTGGAAACCTTCTGGGCTAACCCAATCTATAAAACTCCAAGAAAATGCACTGATATCGATATCACGTATATCCAAGTTTACATCCTGGAGAGTATTCAAAATAAACTTTGAATCTTGGTAATTACCTTTGGATATTTGATGGCCAATAAATGTGAGAAACTCTGCAGTCTGTTGAAAAGTCTTCGTTAGCTCATTGTTGATTATATTTAGTTGAGTACGCAATATATTGTGAGTTTTACTGCTAAAATTGAAATATAAAATGGAGGCGAATAAAGAGTATCGGAAGATAAATATTTATTTTTTCTCAAACTAGAATATAGGAAGTTCACTTTTTTTTATTTGGGCAATCATTGTTTCTATAATTTTTATCGATAGAATGCTAGCTCAGATGACCGTTAATTAACACTAAAATTGATTATTAATTCCTCATTCTCAGTAGCTAAAAGTTCCCTGTGTAATCCATCCCACAGTTTAGATTGAGCATTCAAAAATTGCTCAACTCCAAATAAAATATGCGGAATATTTTTATGCTCACTACACC
Source organism: Janthinobacterium lividum (assembly GCA_050954685.1). Classification (GTDB taxonomy): domain Bacteria; phylum Pseudomonadota; class Alphaproteobacteria; order Rickettsiales; family Rickettsiaceae; genus JBPBQH01. Next base: position 5,876 of record JBPBQH010000012.1, read on the forward strand.
TGTTGATGATAATTTTTTGGGCATTTAATGCATGTTGTTCTTCTGTACCGTTCAAATGCTCGCAGAAATATTTGGATATGACGGCAAAATTTATGTCGCTAATGCGAGATTTATACTTTAAGAAAAATGCATTATAAAAGTTTTCTAGCATTGAGGAAGCTGCAGTTTCTTGTGCATAGTTTGCACCAATTACTACGTTATATATATTATGTTCATATAGGCTCCGTTGATTTTCAAGGAAAAGTTCTACTTCAGGAATTAATTCAGTTGAGTGAGATATATTATTCAGATCCATTGAATCTAAGCTAAATATATCTTTAGCATGAATATTGTAAGCATCTATCAATAATTTAATATGCACATTATCTTGATTACCCTGACCAGTTTCCTCGTAAAGATTCTTACCAGCTAGGGCAAGGTTTTCCATATCACCTTCTAGTGCAGCAGCTTTTACTACATGTGCTATAGATGGGATTGTATT
>JBPBQH010000159.1:0-6287 GCA_050954685.1 Janthinobacterium lividum
TTGCTTCTTAGCTGCAATTTCTGGTTCTTGTATAGTAGACAAGAAAGTAACTTCCTTGATCTTGTCGCTATCCCTTAACTCTAATATGTCATTGATGAAATGAATAAGTATATCTTTATTCTTTTCAGTGCCAAATATACGCCGAAACGCAATATCATTCTTAGGGTCTAAAAATTTCGATACAGACATATGTAATATTTATTTTGTTATTTGTAGTTCATTATTCGTTAATTCAGTACAGCGATTATCTAGTATGAGTATAGCACATATTGCTTCTTCAATATAGTCATACTTAGTAATATACTATGTCTATTAAACTATCGAGGATACGCTACCATCTAATTAACCTCTTGTTTGGTTATTGCATTCATTTTCCATCTCTGATTCAATTATGTAGTCTTCAGGATCTATTTCATCTTCACCTGACATATAGTTATCGAACATATAGTTTGAGTCATCTTCTACTGAATCAATATCCATATATGATCCTTCAGGTTCTCCTCCTGTTTGTTCAAACTCCTTGACGTAGTTCTCTAATTCCATCTCAACCATGTCTTCTATTTTATCATCTTCTAATTTTTGTTCCATTTGAGAGAGAACTTTATGCTACATTTAACAGGTTATAGATTTGATCAAAACGAAGTTGTAGCTAATCATTCAAGACTACTTGAAGAGACACTACTAAATAACAATGATGGCGTATCGTTGCTTGCTTTGATTAATGACGAGCTTGCTTTGATTAATGACGATCAGATAACCTAACTATTATATATAACGTAAACTATATATAACGTAAACGTCTGGTAAAGCTTTCAATTGCCTACAAATTTTACCAGACGCCTATAATGTTCTTAAATTACTAAACGTGTAAGGCGTTGATTGTTGACAACAATAGTTTTGTTTGTTAGTTTAACTTAATGGAATTAACATACAAGACAAACAATAATATATGTTATTCTTGCAAATATCACGTAGTATGGTGCCCTAAATATCGAAAAAAAATATTAATTGGCAAGGTTGAAGAGCGTTTAAAAGCGATCGTCTACGAGATTTGCAAGGAGACAAGAGCTGATCTGATAGAAATTGAATGTGATGAAGATCATATACATATATTAGTTGATATCGACCCACAATATGGAATTCATCGGTTAATCAAACTAATAAAAGGTAGAAGTGCTTTTTTGCTTCGCAAGGAGTTTCCCTTTCTAAGAAAGATACTACCCTGTATGTGGACTAATAGTTATTTTGTAAGTACAGTTGGTGTAGTGTCTCTTGAAGTAGTAAAGCAATATATTGAAAATCAAAAACTTAGATCAATATGATATATTGTAAGTTAAAGCAAAATTAAAAATAACATTATATAATTATAGAAAGAGTTTAAGAAAATGGGAAATATAAGTCCTAGAGTCGACATATCATTTAAAAAAATCTTCGGTGTTGAGGAAAATAAGGATTTACTTATTTCTTTGATTAATTCAGTGGTGGGACCAGAAAATCAGGTATCTGATGTAATACTACTCAATCCATATAATGCTAAAAATTTCAAGAAAGATAAGCTATCGATATTAGACGTAAAGGCTAAAGGTGTAGATGGAAAGAGATTTAATATAGAGATCCAGATTAGCGATGAGGCTGATTACGATAAAAGAGCATTGTACTACTGGGCAAAATTGTATACGGAGCAGCTTAAAGTAGCTGAAGATTATTCTACGCTTTGTAAGGCAATAGGTATACATATACTAAACTTTACTTCAATACCTGAAGTAGCTAAGTATCATAATGTATTTCACATTACTGAGAAAGAAAGTGGCGTAGTATATTTTAAAGATTTAGAGCTACACACAATAGAGCTGAAGAAATTTGCAGATAATCCTAAAGAAGAACTAACTGACATAATAGGTAAGGTAAAAAACTCTTTAGATATGTGGTTAGCATTTCTGACGAGGAATGATCTATTAAAGGGAAGCAATTTACCTAAGGAACTAGACAATGCAGATCTTAAGAAAGCACTAGAAGTACTAGATGTGATGAACTTCACAGACGAGGAAAGAGAAGCGTATGAGGATCATCTAAAATGGCTGAGAATTGAAGCCAATACCCTCAAAAAAGCAGAAGCTAAAGGGAAAGCCGAAGGTATAGCCGAAGGAAAAGCGGAAAGGAATATCGAGATAGCAAAAAAACTGCTTGAGAAGAATTACTCTATTGCTGATATTGCCGATTTAACTGGTTTATCTATAAAAGAAATTAATGAACGAGTAGTGAAGTAGTTCTAAAATTTATTCATCCTTATTTCTCGTAACACCCCGAATATTACTGTATTTTGGGGATCGTAGATTTGGGCTGGTATATCATTAGCAACTGACTTTAGGTATGTTTCCTTTCCTTCTATTAACACCGTCTTTAAAACAGACTTAGTTTTTTCTTGTGATATTAAAACGATATCACCTTTTACAAAAGATCTACTTTCTTCAAATATCAAAATTGTTCCTTCTTCGTATTTAGGATAGACATCTTTCTCGATAGATATTGCAAATAAAGGATTATTATTTCTAAGTTTCGAGCACGTGAATTGAGGTAATGAAGAAGCAGCAAAATTTATCTTGCCATCTTTATATTGTAAATTGTCCCAAAAAAAGATCGGTATGGGTATTTCTTTAAGAGTTAGTGGTAATTCGCCAATTAGTTGACTTATATTTAAATTAAAGAATTTGCCTAGAGTTTGTACAAGAGATAACCTTGGTTCATGAAGTTCAGACAATAAGTTATAAAGCGTACCTTTTGGTATTGAGGTAAGATTCGATAACTCGACAACATTAATATCTGCTGCATTAAGCAACTCTTTTATATTAGCAATCAGCTTTTTATAACTTTGAGGTTCTAAATGCATATATGCAAGCCTAAATCGTAAAAATTAAATCTTCTATTCAAGTATTTTAACATTATATCTCCATTTTGCTAAGAAAATACTTGTTTACAAGAAAAAATAAAGATAATATACTAATATATAAGCAAATATCATAATTAATTAAAGCAATGTGATATTATTTTTTATTAATAAAAAGAAAACCATCTAATACATACGTCCTTGAAAACTAAAGTATTAGATGATTCTGTACTCACGTAAGAATATGAGGTAAAAATGACCATACCACAAAAGTGCCCAATTGGCAATAGGTGTAACGAATCAATAAAATCCTTCTTGGATAAGGAAGGTTACATACCAGTTAAGAAGACTCCTAAGAAAGCTATCAAAACAAGATTATGCTACGTTACTAAAGAAGGTGAGAAGCGTAAGAGATTACACGACAATTTGTACATAGATTTAGCTTACGTTGCTAGAGCAAACGAGCCTGATACCCGTATCTCCCTTAAAGCCCAAATACTGCTAGCAAACCTAGCTAAAATGATTTCAAGAAATAGCGCTGGCGAAGAATTCATAGATCACGATTTTCTGTCTGCAATCACTCAATGTCGTTCTAACAAACAAAACAGGACTATATTAGGCCAGTTAGCCGACATCATTGATTATAAGTATCATGGTTGTATAATTTTCCAGGGAAAGAGAAGAGTATTTGGTTATACCGTAAAATTTACTGCTGATGGAGAAAAGAGACTAAAAACTCCAGAATTATTCTACGATTTTGTTCCTAGTGAACTGGTAAAAAATTCCCTGAACAAGAGGAAAAAATTCCCACCTCTATATATATAGATAACACTAAAGATAATACTAAAGAAATAGATATCTACGTAGATACGAGCGAATCTAATTTTGTTGAAAGAGATTTGGTAGATAATTCTAGTAAAACAAACGATCAAGTTGTAGCCGATACTGCAAGCAATCTAAAAGACTTCCACCCGTTAACTGAAGAAGATGCGCAAATCCTGAATAGGGACTCAGGACGAGATTTTAACTTAAACTACATCAATCAGTTGTTGCTAAAGCTGGACAAGCAAAGACCAGATAATATGTTTAGGTCAAAGAAAGCAGTGCTTAGCTATATGACTGAAAGCTTAAAAAACGAACTGAGACAAATCGTCAATGTTAATAATGAGGACTTTGAATTTAAGCAAAGTAATGATTTAGCACATAAGGAAGGGTACTTAGCAAAAGTAGAAGAAAGTACAGATACAAATAAGATAAGCTAAGTAAGAAGAAAGATAGCGGCAAGTTTTGATTGTGATACTGCTTACGAGATACTGACCAGTACGCGCTACAGCAAATATGGAGATGACAGTAAGTATCAGGTTCGATTAGTCAAGCCAATAACAATTTCAAATTATCAGCAAAAAGTATTACTTGAGCAAATAAAAGCAGTATTTGGTAATCAGGTTGAAACATTAGAAATCGTTGATATTAATAGCATCTCTACTAGGGTTTCAGGTTTAATTAAAGCCCCTAAGACTCCAGTACCAGATGTAAACCTAGATTTGAACCTGGATACGTTATGGGGGAGAGTAAGGAAAGGTCTACGTAACTACTACGGGGAGGCCGTAGATAGAGCGTGGTTTAGTAAATTAGAGCCTTTAGAAAACGTTAGTACTAGAAACCTATCGTTAAAAGCACCAACAGGATTTTTCCGTAGTTATATAACTCAGCATTATTTCCACAGGCAGGATTGAACAGCTATGTCATGAAGAGCAAGTACCAACTTGAAAGTTTAATTTAGAGAGGACGAAATGATAAAACTAACGACGATAAATTACGATAACAAAGAAACATTTTCGGTCAAAAGAGTTAGGTCGACTGTACCATCTTTTATAACAATAATAGATAGGCTTTTAACCAAGTTTAAAAGCATAAAAAGTGGCCACAAGGCTAGAGAAATACTGAATTTTGTAAGTAATTATGCTATAATAGTAGTTAGTAAATCCAACCTTCCTAAGCCAACAACTAGCAAAGTCAAAACCATCGATGAAGTGGGCGAATTATTAGATGAGAAAGCAGTACTGGCGTATCGCCAACAATGGCTAGAAAATAATAGATTAAGCAGCCACTCAGAACAAGAAGCATTTTGTTCGAGCAATTCAATTCCAGACAAACAAATCAACTATAAGAGCAAATTTATGTCAAAAGTAAATGTAGAGTCGAAAAACTTAATTAGTAAGAACCAAGATCTAAAATTTGATTACCTGCCACGTTTTACAATTGTTGCTATAGAAAGTGATGACGATGAAGCTATAGATCGCGAGTTAATCTCCAAGGCTAATAAGTGGTCTATAACTATACCTTATTACAATGGTGAAATAGATTTTGTACTCTTGAAAATAGAGTCTGTGAATATGATTCCTTAGTAATTAGGGCTGAAGAGCTGGGTATGAGATGGGACAGGTTCGCGTACTGTCCAGTAGCTTTGTCTTGTGCAATAGAGGAAGAAGAGCTAGCACAGATTTCTGCAAACAGAGATTATTGTCGCCGTTATTATTAATAATTAAGTTTTCTAATCAAGATGATGAAGATTATGTTAGTAATGTTAGCCGTGAAAGCAATAATTAGGGGCTGGCGTAATTGCCACCCTTCAATCGAAATAGAGAAATGATGACATATGGAAGAACAATAAATAAGGAAATACCGCTGAATTTTTTAGCTTATGCACTGCCTGAGATTGAATTAAGTCATTTGCTGCAGTTTGTAGAAACGAAAAGCATAATTAGTGGATTAAATCGTGAGCAGGGAATCAGCAATCTAAGCGATCGTAATAATAATCAAGATTCAGATGCAAATGACTTCTTGTTGCTTTCTAGCTAAAATTTGATGAATTAATTATAGTAATCTGCTTCTAAGTCGCAGTCACAGAAAAATATTTACATCAAACTATTGGCTCTAGTTAAGTATAGTCAACCTATACCTAAAGTATAATCCTCTAATTATAGTACATCTTAAGAGTTAAATCAATAACTTTGCAACAGAACCGATTAGACTATTTTTTAACTTCTGAACTTCTTCGATAGACAATTCAGTCGCTAAAGATATAGTACTTATATCTATGTTTTGAGCTAACAGCTTTCTTGCAATCTGGATTTTGCCTTTCTCTAATCCTTTTTCTAATCCTTCTGCCAAACTTTCAGCTTTTGCCTGCTCAAGAGCTTGAGCCATTTGCTTAACCTTATAATCCTCAACCGCTTGGTTATCCATAATACGTTTGATCTCTTGCTCATAAGTGTGGAGTTCTGCTTCACTCCAGTTGAATTGATTAAGCTCTTCGTAAGCTCTCTCTATAACAGAATCAGATCCTATTATCCGCTGCAAGTCACGCTCACTCGTTTTATTTGCATTCTTAAAGAAGTAA
>JBPBQH010000013.1:0-6197 GCA_050954685.1 Janthinobacterium lividum
TTACATCAGTGAATGCTTGCTTAGAAGCGTTCTGAGCCTGAGTTGGTGTGATTTGTGTACTAGCACTAGCTAGCAAGGTTGTTGCTGCGGAGTTGACACTGGCCATTAAAGAGGTAAGATTTTGAGTAGGATCTGATGTAGGAGATGTAATAATAGTGAGGCAAGAAGCCGCAAAAGTAATATAAGCTGTAGAGGTCTTGTCTGGTATAGCACTCTGAATAGTGCTACAGATTAATTGTATTTTGGTAGCAGTATCTTTGGTCGAGTCGTTATATATAGCGAGAGCTAAATTATTGAGTTGGCCGGCTGTTGCTTCGTTCTGAGTAGCAAGCTGCGAAGTTATTGTGGGAGCAACTATTTTATCAAGAGCGTTAGCAAAGGCAATATTAAAGGCTGAGCTCAATAGAGAGTTCGATAACCTTTCTTTAAATTTATTGTCTACCCGACCCTGAATCCCTTTCCTGCCAAGATTGTCTATAGTAGCAGATTGTATATTAACTGTATAACCACTCGCAAGATCTATTCTATTCCAATCAACCATGATTCTGCCGTAGTTGCTCCCATCGCCTGAGCTATAAGTACCAAATATTCGAGAACCTTTAGGAATGAGAACTATCTTTCCGCTTTCAGAAAACATATCTCTACTTACTAAAGCTCGGACTTCACCACCAAAATCGCTATCTATAGCACTCTCAAGTACCGCATCTATAACTTTACCTCTGCCAAGTATCATTTCCATATTACCACGTCTCTTGAAATCTGTTTCCTCCTCGGTTTGCTCAGTAGTTTTTTTGCTCTTAGTATCACCAAGTAGAACTATCGAAGATTTTCGTTTAGCTTCCTTTCTTTTACGGATATCGTCATTTTCATTAAGGTTTGACGGCAAAGTAGCTTCAATAGATAAAGGTGGTGTTGGAACATTTTGCCTAGTACTGTTGTCTGGGGTAGGAGGTGGTAGATCGAGTTTAATTGGTGCATCAGGTGCATCAGCTAGCTGAACAGTTGGCTCGACTAGCTTAGGTGGCTCTGGAAGCTGTGGGATCTCTGGTACTTCACTAACTACAGTTTGAGCGGGCTTAGTAACTTCAGTGGGCGCTTTGAGTGGGGTATCTTTAGTTACTGTTTTATTTCCAATAAAAAAGAAAAAGAATAGATAGCCGAAAACTATACAAATGCCTACCAAAATCAAAATGTTTTGTCTAGGTGTCGCTGCGACCTTAGAAAGTTCTTGATGGACTTCAGGTGAAATATTATTGTCAGCTATGTTTGGGTCAGAATTGTGCGGCAACATTATGATTACGCTTTTAATTTACCTGGATTGTTTTTTAGGATAGTAAAATCTGATTACATACACTAAATCTTTTTCTTCTCCTTCGTCTAGCTCCCTAGCAACAATATCGAATTGATAGGTTCTTTTATTTGTTATCACTGTCATATTTGTTCGAATATTTTTCTCCATTGGTCTTATAAACAATCTATTAGCCAAAGGAGTTACTTTCCATGAATAGGAATCGCCTAGTGTAATGGTTTGAATTTCTTCGCTCTTAGCAAATTCAACATGCGATTGGAACCCATAATGAAGAACAAATAAATAAACTTCATTTGGATTATATATATATGTTTTAATTCGGCTGTCTGTAGTCAGAGGTAGATCGGTGCCATAAGTCTCAGAAAACCGAGCCTCGTACGCATGGATGCTGAGGTTTGGCCATAAAATCCAAATTATTAGAAAAAATCTAGCTATTATCATCGTCAACTCTATAATTTTTTACTTGAAATCCAATCGGATTGATATCTCTGTCAGCTTCTGTAAGCTCCATTGGTATATAATTGAACTCTACTACTGCTATTCTGTTAAGAACCTTTTTTTCGCCTGCTGTCTGATTTATAGAAAATCTCAACATATAAGTTTTTTCCTTTAATTTGGACCAAGATTTAACTAGTAAAAAAGTAGTATTTTTCTGCCCGTATATAATAGTCGGATCAGTCGCTTTATTTTTAATATATCCAACATAATCTCGATAAACAGAGTTTGAAGAGAGCAGACGCACATTTTTTTTTGCTTCAGTATCAAAATCTACAGGATTGTAAGTTTCTCTGGATATAACATATTTTTTTATAAAATATTTAGCTAAAGCTTCGTTGCCTTCAAGAACATCAGAAGAGGTAGGGTTAACTACTTTTGCTAGACCAGTGCTTTCATCAATCTGGATAACAAATGGATCAAACTCTTTAGAATTCACTACGGCAGCAACGGCGATAATAGACACGATAGAAAGCAAGAGCAAAATTAGGGTTAGAATAAACAAGATATTACGCTGTACTAATATCTTATCAAATCTTTCTTCGTACCAATTCCTCACGATTTTAATAGGGTTGCCACCAGCAGTATCCAATTTTACGTTAGACAAATGATCATTTTGTGGTATTGATAATTGCTGCCCCTTTTGTGACCTCAATCTTGCAAAGATATTAGCTAATTTGAACATAATTTGGGTACACAAACTTCTAATGTTTAAATGATTATGTAGCAGCTTAGAAAATAAAATAAATATATTTATCGCATTTATAAGTTGAAAAGTAAGATAATTTTATTATTAGTTGTTTTTGTATTATGGTTTAGCAATTGTCTATGACGAATTTTACTAAAATCTAAAGTTTTGTTCAGGACTAAAAAATATGAGATCAAATTAATTATGTTGAAGGCAACTGTCACAATTTTGACTATCATTTTGCTCCTTTTTTGTCGGGAAGCCGTGGCAGCAAAACAAAACAAAGCTAAACAAGAGAAAATAAATGTAATTTTCGAGTTGCCAAAATCACCGGATTCAAAAGATAAAAAACTTAATAAGGTTTTAGAAGCAATCAACAAAAGCTTAAAAGAAAAGCTTAACTTAAAAATCAAATCTTCACGAAGGGCTTATCTGGAATCTGAAGGGAAAACTTACCTAATTACATCACTCAAATCCATTGGCTATTATAAAGCTACTGTAAAAGTCAAAGATTCAATGTCTGCCGAGTTTTTAGAATCCTCTGCAACTAGCAACGATATCACTTTTCAAATATCACTTGGTCCTAAGTTTCTTATAAGCAACATTACTACTGACGTAACTGATAGTTCATTTACTCCAAAATCGGCACTAAATTTGCCACCATCTAATTGGTATTTAGTACTACCAGGAAACCCTGCGATAGCTAAAAACATCGTGCAAGAGGAAGATAGAATACAAAAATATATTGAAAATAATAATTTTCTGCTTCACTTAGAAGTTAAGCATGTGGCAATTGTAAATCTTGAAAAAAATACAGTCGAAATTAGTTATAATATTACAACAGGCGTAATAGCTCATGTTAAAGAAATAACTTTCTCTGGACTTAAAACTATAGATAAGAAATATGCGCGCAAATTAGTGCCTATAAAGGATAAAGAAGGTTTTAGAATGTCAAAAGTTGATGAAGCAAAAATATCTCTTCAGAGAAGTGGGCTATTTAATTTAGTCGAACCATTGATTCCAGAAAGTTCAGAAAAGAATAAAGAAGTAGAACTAAAATTTAGAGTCAAAGAACGGAAACATCGGACTGTCAAAACCGGTCTAAATTATAGTTCAGATTCTGGACCAGGAATCATTCTGGGATGGGAACATCGTAATTTGTATTCTCAAGGAGAAAAGATTAATCTATCCTTAGTAAAATCCAAAAAAGATACTGCATTAGGTGCTTTATTTGAGAAGCCATTTTTTTTAAATGATAAACAAACACTGAAAGTAGCAAGCGTTATAGCTAAGAAAGATACTACCGCTTATTTTGATAATGAAGCATCACTATCAGCAACTATTGAACGAATTTTATCAAAGCATTGGACAGGCGGAGTTACAACGAAGTATAGTATTAATAAGATTGAAGATTTAGACGATATCAAGAGCAAATTCAGTCTACTTTCGTTACCTTTATACGGCATTTTTGACTCCAGAAATGATATATTAAATCCTTCTAAAGGGTTACTGGTCAACGCCGAAATTATTCCTTTCATTAATACTAAAGACAAAAGCAAGTTCTTTAAATATATACTATCAGGCTCTGGATATATCAAAATCAATTCTAAATTTGAACCCGTGATAGCCATGAGAGTAGCTACAGGCAAAATTGCTGGAGCTGAAGCAAAAAATATCGCTGCCAATGAAAGATTTTATATAGGTGGGGGGGGGTCAGTTAGAGGATATAGTTATCAACTAGTCGGTCCAATAGATAAGAATAACAAACCAACTGGTGGAGATTCTTTTTTAGAAAGCTCACTGGAGCTGAGGACAAAGTTTACTAATAATTTGGGACTAGCTGTCTTTATCGATGGAGGTAATGTATTTAGTTCTAACATCAAGTTTACTAATAAATTACTATGGAGCACAGGGATAGGTGTAAGATATTATACTAACTTCGGTCCAATAAGAGCAGATATTGCTTTTCCTACAAAGAGAAGAAAAAATACGCTAAATTTAGGCAAAAGAATCGATAAAGCATTCCAAGTATATTTCAGTATAGGGCAAGCATTCTGATGAAAAAAGTAAGAAGCTTCATATTATCGATACTACTAATTGCTGCGGCTTGTGTGATACTAATTCTTACAGGCGGTAGCAAAGTACAAAATTACATATCATCCAAAGTTGAAGATTACTTATCAGAAAGCTTATCTTGCGAGGCTAAACTCAAAAACTTTAAAATTAGCTTCCCATTTTTGGCTCAAGCTGATTCTCTAGATCTTGGTAAGGAAAATTTACAATGGATAAAGGCTAAAAATATTACAATTAATATAAAACCTTTCTCCTTTTTGCTAAAGAGAAAGATTAATTTCTTCGAAATAAGCATAGGGCAAATAGTTCTTTCGCATATTCCAGAATTTCCAGTTACACAAAACAACGTAATAACCTCTCACGATAATATTCCAGATTTCTTAAAAAATATAAGTATCAAAAAATTCAATATAAGCGAATTCATTATAAAACCTGATGTTACAGGTTTAAATACAGATATTCAATTCTCGCTCAAAAGTAATATCAAATATTCCTTAGATATTCTACAGCTACATCTTGAGAGCAATATTATTAACCACTCTAATAAGCTTATTGAGAACGTTAACATTAGCAGTGATATTAAATTCGACACAGGGAATAAAACATTTTATGTAGAACAATTCAAAGCTCATTCATTACAATATGACCTCTATACTAAAGGATTAGTAAATTTCGAAAGTAAGGAGTTATCTGGAGAATATAACATGTTATTTCAAGATTTGAAATTAGTTAATCCCAAAATAGCTGGTTACCTGGGCGTAGAAGGCAAAATTAGTGGTTCTCTAGAAAATATTAACTTAGCTTCTACACTTGTAACTAAGGATATTAACTATGTAGAGTTTCAATTGCCAGACATTTCACTTAACAGCCAAATACATTATAATACCAGTAAACAGGCTGGAAATGCCGAAATTATCGAAGAAAATAAAAAAATCTTAGCAAAGGTCAATTTTACCAAACAGCTTGACATGGTCGAAATCAATAATGTAGAGCTTAAAAAAGATTCGACTATGCTCGAGGGTAAATTCGATTTTGATCTCAATTATCATGCTTTAAATGGCAAACTAAAACTAACTAGCAAAAATTTCGGTAAGTTTTTTGATATACCCGATTTAATAACTAATGGTAATGGTGAGATCTTAGTCGACTTAGTATCTGAAAAAGAATGCCAACAACTTAAAGCTGAACTTAAAATTTCTGATATATTTTTTGAAAAATTAGGTATTATTGGTCTGAAATCTAAATTAATTTTTAACGATCTCTGGCAATCAAAACTTGAATTATTTAACCTAAATATTGAAGATATTCATTATAATCAAGAATTAATAAACAGAAATATTAATTTCCAAATTTCTCCAATTAGAGAGGATTTTGAATTTGTTCTAAAAAGTGAAGGAAAACCCTATAATGATTTTGAGTTGCAAGCAGCTGGAGGTGTGGCACAAGATATAAATAAGAAAATTATTATAAAATTAGCTAATCTTGAGAGTAAATTTAATAAAAATAAGCTTGTAATTAATAAGCCAGCATCGCTAGCAATTAGTAGTGATAATTTTCAATATGACTTACCAGAACTTCGTATTAATAACGGAACTTTGGTTAGTAATGGGTCTCTAATAGATAAAACAATAA
>JBPBQH010000107.1:0-6180 GCA_050954685.1 Janthinobacterium lividum
AAAAAGCTTGTAAAAAGTTTGCTGCTCTAGGCTATCCAGTTAAAGAAATAAAAGGTGGTTTTGCTGCTTGGAAAGATCATAATTATAACATCGAGCAGTAATAGTAAAATTATAGTAGTATTTGCGAAGTGGAGTTTACTGAACAATTTTTAGAAATGATGATAGCTGAGAGGGGTTTAGCTAAAAACTCGCTAATAAGCTATCGCAGAGATCTCCTAGACTTCGAGATTTTTATATCTAAACACAAATTATCGCAATTACAACTAAATTTTGAAAATATTCGAGACTATATTTCATATCTAACTGCTAATAAATTAAATCCGCGATCAATAAACCGTAAGATTTCTACACTAAAAAGCTATTATGCTTTTTTAATTAGCGAAAACTATACGCAGCACAATCCAGTAATGATCATAGACCTACCTAAGTATCAAAATAAATTGCCATCTTATCTTGCCATAAAGGAAATAAGCGAACTAATGAATCATTGTCATACTGATGAATCGCCAGAAGGATTAAGAATTAGAGCAATGGTTCATCTCTTATACGCCAGCGGGCTTAGAGTATCTGAGCTAGTTAGCATGAAACTATCAAACATCCTCGTTAATCAACATCTTGGAGAAATAAAAAAATTATTTACCGTTACAGGTAAGGCTAATAAAGAAAGAGTAGTTGTCATCAACGAAATGACTATAGAGTCATTGACTCGTTATTTGCAAATACGTCAAACATTTATTAATAATAAAAACAATAAGAGCAAACTATATCTTTTTCCTTCACAATCAGTTACTGGTTACATGACAAGACAAAATTTTGCTCTTCTTTTAAAACAAATATCGATTAAAGCAAATATAGATCCTTGCAGAGTTTCTCCCCACGTATTACGCCATAGTTTCGCCACTCACTTATTAGAAGGAGGGGCAGATCTTAGAGTAATTCAGGAGTTGTTAGGGCATGCAGACATCAGTACTACTCAAATATATACCCATGTACAGACTCAGCATCTGAAAAAAATATTAGACAAGCATCATCCACTAAATATAACTAAATTGATTTAATCATTCTCAATAATGTGTTGTCGCGGCGCACAAAATGGTGATAAAAGGCAGCACTAATATGTAATCCTATTAAAGATGATAATACCACAGCCGATAAGGCATGAATATTCCAAAATATTTTAGCAAATTCCTGGCTTTTTATAACCGATCTGATGGTAAATAAGCCAAAAAAACTAAAGTCAAATCCCCCACTAAGTGACATCAGTAATCCACTTAAAGGCATAATAATCATTAAATAATAAAATGAAGTATGATTTAAATTAGCAATTTTTTGTTGCCATGTAGGAACACTCACTAAGGGGATCACTTTTATATTAAGAAGCTTCCACAACAAGCGCAAAGTAGATAACATAATTATGAGAATTCCTGTGGCCTTATGTAAGCTATAAATATACCATTTAGAACTAGTAGGCTCCAAACTAACCATAATATAACCTGCTATAAGCATAACTATTATCAATAGGCTTATAGACCAGTGAAATATCTTGGTTACTAATCCATAATTTTTCTTGCTGTTTTTGAACATAATTAAACTTCTTAATTAATATCTTAGTAATATAAGAATGATAACTAAGCAAGGTCGCAACAAAAAACTTAAATAAATAGGATAAATTCAATCTTAAAATGAGGTAAGTAACCTAATTATCCCACATACGTAAATGCTGCTATCAATAATAGATAAATTAGTTCTGCAGTTTTGATATCTTGCGAGCGTAAGATATATCTTTTAGACGTTCGCAAACTTTGTCAAATATTGGTCTTGGTAATACGGACACCGCACCAATTTCTATATATTCATTTTTGGATATTAAAGTAAAAGAAGGAAATTTAAACTCAGGACCATCAATCTGGCGAGCAATTCTAATAAAATTACCTATGATTTGGCTATTACATATATCGCGCTTGCTTAACATTCTTTTAGTAAGCCTATTAATGTAAGCATCCGCTTTCGTACTATAAGTATAAGTCAATGTAAGACCTAACATTAATCGTTGGCGATGACTA
This sequence comes from Janthinobacterium lividum, assembly GCA_050954685.1. Classification (GTDB taxonomy): domain Bacteria; phylum Pseudomonadota; class Alphaproteobacteria; order Rickettsiales; family Rickettsiaceae; genus JBPBQH01. The sequence goes on from JBPBQH010000107.1 coordinate 2,064, forward strand.
AATGGAATATCTGAAGATAATATGAATTCTACTGCAAAGTTAGCTCTTAGAGTTTTATCAATATTTTTATTGAATTGCGAAAGCATAATAGCAAGATGCACAATATTGAGGGTAATATTATCTGGCTTGATAAGTAGTTCGTCAATGACCTTACTGTAATCGTCTAATTTACATATCTCTGAATCTATGTGAACTAAAGCTTTAATACGCTCATATACTATATCTTTCTTATGCTCCTCTTTTGGTAATGAAACAAACCTAACTCCTTCTTTTAGGCCGTAATTTGAAATAATAATCTTTTCCGGAGAGAAAACAGCAAGCATAGCTTTAGCAACTAAGATTGCGTTGTAGTCAACTTTCCTGTGTTCGTATTTAGTTTTAATTTTATGTATATGATCTAATTTTTCTAAATAAATTCCGAAATCTGTATCAAGTATTTCAAGATTATGAAGGTTTTTCAGTGGATAATGAACGAAATCCATGTAGTATCTACCAATAAATCTTAGGGCGCCACCGATTAGATATAGATTATTACATTTATGCTCACCGAACTCAGTTTTTAAAATATCGCAAATAATCTCTAAATTACTAAGGTTGTTTTCAGATATAACTTTAGTTCCAAGAGGAAAAGATTTTAAGCTACTAATTTCATTGTTACTAACAGAAGCAAGCTCTAAACTACCTCCACCAAGATCAGCAATGACTCCAGATGCACCAACAATACCTGAAATTAAGCCTGCAGCAGTAAGATAGGCTTCCCGCTCGCCAGATATAATGTCGATATCGATGCCAAACTTTTGTCTAATTATTTTTTTAAATTCCTCAGCTCGAGGATGCCCTCTCAAAACGGCAGTAGCTACACATACTATACTAGTTACTGAGAGCTGCTGGAAAATGTGAACTAAATATTCTAATAATAGATAAGTCTGGTGCTTAATATCTAAGTTTTCATATTCAAGCAGATGCAATATGTCATTCCTAAATTTTTCATTAAAAATTTCAGGTGCGCCAAGAGTATCTCGCTCGTATATGACAGCTCTTATAGCATTATATCCAATATCTATGATTGCTGAGCGCATTACATTACATACTCTTATGTCTTGATCACTACTTATATTAATATAAAAGTTGATTTACAATTAAAAAGATCAAATATAGCGAATTACAATCAATACAAGATTAGCCCAGTAAATTTAAGGATCTTATTCCATCTTCAAGGCTATAGATCGCTTTCGATCTCTTCAGCAACATCATCAGGTTCTTCTGAGAGCTTATCTTTATTTATTTTAAACGGAATTTGAGTTGGTACAAACGTTGGCGGAAGAAGTCTACTTGTAAAAAAACTATCTTCAAAATATTTTATCTTCAATGATTTGATAGGTGGAAACGACTCGATTAAAACAATCTGTTCGTCTTTAGGTAACTGAATTACCTCTTGAGGTAAAAGTAATGCTCTTTGAACTTGAGATACATTTTGAGTCCTAGTCGAAATATTAAGATCAAAAAATATTGGCTTACTAAATGATGCTTGCTGAACCGTTTTGTTACCACAGAGTTGAGATATTAAATTAGCTGTTTCATAATTATTAGCAGCAAAGGTAATTCGGTAAGTTGAATTGGATAGAAACGAATTCATTCCCGCTTCCTCATAAGTACCTTTTAATTGCTGAGTATCTTGAATAATTAGAAATAAGCGCACCCTATATCCTCTAAAATAAGCAATACCAGCTTTAAAAGTTTCCATTTTACCAAGAGTAGGAAATTCATCTAGGAGGAACATAACACCATATGGCTCTTCCTTGATATCGGGCATTTTTCTGCTTAGAAATTCAGTAGCTTGTTGATAAAATACTTGCATTAATTTCTGGAGACGCTGAATATTATCCGGAGTTAGACCTACATATACTGTTGTCCTATTTCTCTTGAAATCTTGGATGTTAAAATCGGATGAAGCGGTAGCAGAATCTATCAGTGGATTCGCCCAAAGTTCAAGTGAAGAGTTTAGAGTTGATATCACACCTGAACGCTCTTTGTCAGCTTTTTGTAAAAAAGCAGCTATATTCATATAAGCTACTGGATGAATAATTTTACCTAAAGTATCTAAAACAACTGCAAGATTATATACAACGTCGTCGCTTCTCATCGTTCTCACAACTTCCCCAAATGACTTGACTTTAGTCGGATCAGCGATTAAATATAACACAATTCCTAGAAACAAACTGCGTGCCTCATTATTCCAAAAATCTTTTTCAGGCATAATTAAATTAGAAATTTTCTGAACATCATCAACCATTTGACCAGGTTTAGTACTTACCCAATCTAATGGATTGTAACAATGAGTGATCCCATCTGGGTTAGACGGCTCCCATACATATACTTTTTGCCCTTGCTTGGCTCGCCAGCCACTAGTAAGCCCATGATTTTCTAACTTGATATCGTGTACTACTACTGAATGATCCCAAAATAATAAATTAGGAATTACGAATCCTACCCCTTTGCCTGATCCAGTTGGTGCGAAAAGCAAAGCGTGTTGGAACCCATCAGCCACGAAATAGCCCTTACTATCTTTACCTAGAAGCATTCCATGCTCAGAGCGCAAAGAAGCTCTCTCAATTTCGCTCTGAGAAGCCCAATTTGCATCACCATATACTTTTTCTTTAGGTAGAAAAAATTGTAAATTTTTAATGCGATTGAAGTTTTTATAATAAAATATCAAGACTATGAGAGGTAATGCAGTAAATGAAAATAATAGCTTTAATTTTAAATAATTATATGCTTGAAAGCTCAATAATGTCCAAGTTTTAGACAGCCAACTCACCCATTTGTAAAGAATGATTATAGCTTTTGAGTCAATTCCTATAGCGTTAGATTCATTAGTAAAGACTGACACTAGGGCTCCACATAACCATAATGTACAGTAAAGAACTAAAGGATGAATAATAGCATGACCAAAGATATTTCTAGATATTCTAAGAATCTTGATTGAATCCATTACTAATCCTCTATATTTTTGTAGTGTATCTCGGAGACATATCTTTTTCCTCCACTACCACGCTTTAATTGTACAATAATATCTACAACAGCTGATATATATTTCTTTACTTCATCAGGCGGAATTCCCAAACCTGCTTGCATTACCATCAATTTAAGTTGCTCAAAAGCCATCATAGGGCTATCTGCGTGCAGGGTTGATATAGAGCCAGGATGGCCAGTATTTATCGCTCTCAAAAAGCTGAATGCTTCGGAGCCTCTAAGTTCACCAACGATTATGCGGTCAGGACGTAAACGCAAGCAAGCTTCTATCAAATCTTGAGTGTTGACTTTAGCTCTCCCTTGCCCCCCCTTAGAAGCAAGAAGATGTACTTTGTTTTGGTGATTGTGAAGCATTACTTCCCTGGCATCTTCAACAGTAATTAATCTCTCTTCTGACGGAATCTCAGAAAGTGCAGCATTAGTGAAGGTAGTTTTTCCAGTTGAGGTACCACCGCTAATGATAATATTTTTCTTACAGATAACAGCGTGCTTGATGAAATCTTTGATTTTTTTATCTTTCAAATACTGATTTAAGATAATATCGTTTTCATCTGCTGAAGATAAGGTAAGAGTTTTATCAAAAGCCCCCATTTTGGCATATTCGTCTAGCGACAAATTCATTGCGCTGCCTTTTCTGATAGCGTAAGCAACGATACCAGGTTCACACGCCGGAGGGAATACTATCTGAATACGATAGCCGCTTGGCAGGGTTGCAGAGAGCAAAGGTTTCTCTTCAGAAATAGTTTGATCGGTCGATTGTGCGACTAGTCTGCCAAGACCAAGTAAATGATCGATATCAATCTCCTGAATAATTTCTCGACGCTGATTGCCTCTCTTTTCTACCCATACTTCACCAGGTTTGTTGATCATTATTTCATTTACGCCTTCTTCAGCAAATAGATTTTTGAGAGGTAATAAATAGGTCTCCAGTGCTGCAAAACTCATTGCACTAATCTTACTTTGCTTAAAGCAGCTTTTGGAAATTTGTAATCTTTATTTACATAGATTTTGATAGCTGTTCCTTGAGGTATAGTAGTAGTGGGCTTATGCTGCTGTTGTTGTATCATATCTTTAAAAGTCGTAG